>JAJAYS010000396.1 GCA_026786065.1 Polaromonas sp. | reverse complement strand
GGAGAACCCGTCATGACGAACTACTTCAAGCAGTCGGCGCTCGCCGCCGTCATCGGCGGGGGGGTGGGCGGCGCGGCCCCCCCCCCCCCCCCCCCCCACCACCGCGCGCCGGCTGAACTTCACGACATCGGTCCGACTGTCGTACTCGATGCGTTCACCTTCGCCTTCGATCGTTTCATCGACGCCGTCGCGCTTGGTCCGGTAATAGGCCAGCTTGCCTGGCGCCGCAGTGGCTACCGCCAGCTGGTAGCCCTTTGGGTCTTGCGACACCTCTACGCGCGCGCCGCGTACCACCGTCGAGCCTTTGGTGATGACCACATTGCCGGTGAACACGCTGCTGCGCTTCAGGTCGTCGTAGCGCAGCGCGTCGGCCTCGGCATTCATCGGCTTGTCGCGGTCGGCCCGCTCGGCGAACGCTGGCAACGACAGGCCTGCGGAGACGGCTGCCAATGCGGCGACGGCATTGAAGACCTTGGAGAATAAGCGGTATGGCATAGAGGGGCACGAATCTTGCTGCTTGCTAAGCGGGCCATTGTAGCGACGGTACCCGGCCAACCCGGAAAAACGTGCCGCGAGAGGCGTAAAAAAACCCGCTGTCGGCGGGTTGGGCAGCGCGAAATACCCGCATCAGGCGGGGCGTCTGGCTTGCGCGACCAGGTGGTCGGTGACCAGCAAGGCGCGCTCCATCGACCGGGCCAGCGCGCCGGAGGTGTAGTAGCGCCCGGCCACGCCCAGCGCCGGCACGCCTTCGACCTGATAGCTGTCCTGCAACTGGGTTGCCTTGCGCACCTTGGTGCTGACGGCAAAGGAGTTGTAGAGTTCGGAAAATTTGGCTGACGCGATGCCCTGCTTCTCGGCCCAGGCGGTGACTTGCTCGGCGCTGGCGAGCGTCTGCTTGTTGACGTGGATCGCATCAAAAACCTTGCGATTCAGCTCATCGACCTTGCCCAGCGCTTCGAGCACGAAGTAAAGCCGCTGGGCCGGCTCGAAATCGGGCCGGAAAGCCACCGGAACGCGGCGCAGCACCACGTCTTTCGGAACCTTTTTCGACCAGGCTTCAAGTTGCGGCTCGAAATTGTGGCAATGCGAACAGCCGTACCAGAAGAACTCGACCACCTCGATCTTTCCGGCCGCCGCTTCGGTCGGCGCGGCCTTGCCCAGCGACAGATAGTCGGTGCCGTTTTTAAAAGCCGCTGCCTGCGCTTGCGCCGGGCCGGCGACCAGCGCCGTGCCGACCGACGCAGCCACCAGGCCCAAACCTGCCGACATTGAAAATTCACGACGTTGGATCAATTTTTTCTCCAGAAAGTTGATGAGACGGTGCTTTCCCCAAAGCCCTCACGCAATTGGGGCCTCGCCTTGGTAAAAAGTTCAGCGCTGCACCCGCACGAGTGCGGTTTCGATCGAATTGGCGTCAAGCCGCGCCTTGGCCCGGTCGGCATCGTCCTTGCGCTCAAACGGCCCGAGCCGCACCCGGTACACGGTGCGGCCGGACTGCTCGCGCTCGCTGACCTTGGCCTGGACTCCGAGCAGCGTGAGCCGCGCGCGCTGCTGTTCGGCGTCTTCCGGCGTGCGGTAGGCCCCAGCCTGAATAAAGTAGGTAAAAGGATCGATGCCGCCACCGCCGGCAGCCGGCGCTTCGCCGCGCGCCGTGGCCAGGTTGCCGATCGGATCGGCACTGGCGGCCGGGCCGGCATTTTTGCCCAGCGTTGCCACCGATGGCTTGCTGCCAGCCACCGCAGTGGCCGGTGCCGCAGGCACTGGCGCTGCCGGTGTCACGCCGGGGTTGGTGGCCGCTGGAGGGGGCGGGGCGGCGCCACTTTTGCCGGCCAGCGGCGCGTTCGGATTCCAGTCCTTGTTGCGCTTGGCCTCCGCGGCGTCTCCGTCGGCGTTGCGCGACTGCGACTTGCTCATGAAGGGCACCGGCACCTTGGTCACATAGACCGCCAAAGCCAGCGCCACGGCAAGGCCGACCAGTGCGCCAATGATGAAACCCAAAAGGGTGCCGCCGCGTTGCTTGTTCATATCCTGCTTGTGCCTGCTTGTGCCTGTGGGAGCCGGTTGCTGCTTCTGGGTGCACCTGGGTGTTTTTGGCTAGTGCGCGGCGGTTTGCGGCGCGCCGCGCGGAACCGCGATTTTCGGCGCTTCACATCTTCTTCGGCGCGCTGACGCCCAAAACCGCGAGGCCATTGTGCAACACCTGCGCCGTCGCAAAAACCAGCGCCAGGCGGGCCAGTTTCACCGGCTCGTCATCGACCAGAATGCGCTCTGCGTCGTAGTAGCTGTGGTAAGCGGCGGCCAGCTCGCGCAGGTAAAACGCCACATCGTGCGGCGCCAGCCCGGCGGCGGCATTGGCCAGCATGTCGGGGTATTTTTCCAGCAGCACCATCAGCGCCTGGGCGTCGGGGCTGGTCAGCGGCGACAGGTCCACCGACGGCAGGCTCTCCAGCACGCCGCCTTGCGCCGCCCAGTTTGTGAGAATCGACCAGATCCGGGCATGCGCGTACTGCACGTAATAGACCGGGTTCTCGTTGTTCTTTGCCAGCGCCAGGTCAACGTCGAAGACGTATTCGGTGTCGGGCTTGCGGCTGAGCAGAAAAAAGCGCACCGCGTCGGCACTGGTCCATTCGATCAGGTCGCGCAGCGTGACGTAGCTGCCGGCGCGCTTCGATATCTTGACCTCTTCACCGCCGCGCATCACCCGCACCATGGTGTGCAACACGTAGTCCGGGTAGCCTTCCGGCACCCCTGCACCGGCCGCCTGGAGGCCGGCGCGCACGCGAGCAATCGTGCCGTGGTGGTCCATGCCCTGGATGTTGATGGCCTGGCCGAAACCGCGCTCGAACTTGGCCAGGTGGTAGGCAACGTCGGGCACGAAATAGGTGTAGCTGCCGTCGCTTTTTTTCATCACCCGGTCTTTGTCGTCGCCGTAGTCGGTCGATTTCAGCCACAGCGCGCCGTCCTGCTCATAGGTTTTCCCGGCCGCCTTCAGCCGGTTGACCGTCGCCTCGACGCGGCCCGAGCTGTACAGGCTGGACTCCAGGTAGTAGTGGTCGAAGCGGACCGAAAACGCTTGTAGATCCAGATCCTGCTCGCGCCGCAAATAGGCTACTGCAAACTGCCGGATCGAATCGAGGTCGGCTACATCGCCCGACGCGGTAAAGGACCGGTCGTCGGCCTGTACCGTCTTGCGCGCCAGAAAGTCGGCCGCGATGTCGGCGATGTAGTCGCCGTTGTAGGCCGCGTCCAGCCAGCCGGTGTCTCCGGGCTTGAGGCCGCGCGCCCGCGCCTGGACGCTGGTTGCCAGCGTGTGGATCTGCACGCCCGCGTCGTTGTAATAGAACTCGCGGTACACCGCCGCGCCCTGGCTGGAGAACAGGTTACAGATCGCGTCGCCCAGCGCCGCCTGCCGGCCATGACCGACATGCAGCGGGCCGGTCGGGTTTGCCGAGACGAACTCGACGATCATCCGGCGGCCGGCATCCAGCGCCAGCGTGCCAAAACGTGCGCCTTCCAAAAGGATCTGGCGCACGGTCTGCTGTTTGGCGGCCGCCGTCAGCCGGATGTTTAGAAAACCCGGCCCGGCGATCTCGATGGCCTCGACCCACTTGCCGAACGCCGGCCGGGCCAGCAGCAGGTCGCGCAGCCGGCTGGCGAGTTCACGCGGATTGGCCTTTAGCGGACGCGCCAGTTGCATCGCCGCCGTGCAGGCGAAGTCGCCGTGCGCAGCGACCTTGGGTGACTCGAATACGGCCCTGGATGCGCCACCGGGCGCCAACGCTTGCAGTCCCTCGGCCAGGGCGTCAAGCAGTTCTTTTTTGATGGAGGGCATGGCCGAATTTTACGTTTAAGGATTCTCTACATGACTCTGGCGGGACTGTGGCAGTCGGACCGGGATGGGCCGCAAGGCGGATTCCGCAGCCAGAGGCTTCACTGTCATCCCGCGCTTGGCGCGGGATCCATGCATCTTGCAGACCGCGGTAATGGATCCCGGCTCGGCGGCCGGGATGACCGCCGCAGGGGGTTATGCAGAGGGTCCTTAAAGATTTGCTGCATCGCTCTGGCGCGGCTCTGGTGCGACCGGCACCGCCGCAGTTCGCCAGTAACCGGCCTGCCCATAGCGGTGCTTCAGAAAGTCGATCCACAGCCGTACCCGCAGCGGCAAATGTTTGCGCTGCGGAAATACCGCATAAATGCCGTCTGGCGGTGCGGCAAAGGCTTCGAGCAGCACCACCAGCCGTCCGGCGGCGATGTCGGCATCGACCTCCCAGGTACTGCGCCAGGCGATTCCGTAGCCGGCCAGGCACCAGCCGTGCAACACCTGGCCGTCCGAGCAGTCGAGCGGGCCGCCCGGTCTCAGGTGCAGCAACTGGCCTGCGTTCTGGAACACCCAGCCGCGAGACTGCGACGCCTCGCCAGACAGCGTCAGGCAGTCGAAGCGCGCCAGGTCGGCCGGTTGCTGCGGCGTGCCAAAGCGCTTGAGGTAGGCCGGCGTGGCCACGCAAAGGCGCCGGTTGTCGGCCAGACGCACGCTGACCAACTGCGAGTCGGGCAAGTCGCCGACCCGCACCGCGCAGTCGAAGCCTTCACCAGCCAGATCAACAACCCGGTCGCTTAGGTTCAGCGAGATCGACACGTCGGCGTGCTCGCGCCGGAACTGCGCCACCAGCGGCGCGACGTGGCGCCGGCCGAAACCGGCGGGCGCGGTGATGCGCAGGTGCCCGCTGGCCTTGACGCCGCCGGCCGATACGCTGGCCTCGGCATTGGCGAGATCGGCCAGCAGGCGCTGGCAGTCTTCGAGAAAGGCCGTGCCTTCGTGCGTCAGCGAGATGCGCCGCGTGGTGCGCACCAGCAGCTTGACGCCGAGCCGCTGCTCCAGCGCGTCCAGGCGCCGGCCGATCACCGCTGGCGCCACGCCTTCGGCTTTCGCGGCGGCCGTCAGGCTGCCCCGCGCCACGACGGCAACAAAGGATTCGATCTGCTTGAGTCTGTCCATGAGGGCGGATTATCCGGGCCGGCCGGCGCGCCGCTCTGCACCGGCACGCCGGTGCAGCGTCTCTTGTGCCCGGCTATTCGCTATGATATTTATAGCTGTTAACGCCCGTATTTAAAGGTCTTTAGCCCTAAATCGATACGATCAGAAGCCCGCAACGCCGATTCAATAGGCCAGCGTTGCCAGCGAACGCAGCACGTCCGGAGTGGTCGTCGGCAGGCCGAAGAATTCGAGGTAGGCCGGAATTTGCTCGAACAGCATGTCGCTGCCGATTTGCACCGCGCAGCCGCGTGCTTGCGCGGCGCTTAGAAATGCCGTCATTTCGGACTTCATGACGACTTCGCCGACCAGCGTGCGGGCATCGATCCGCGACACGTCCATCGGCATCGGATCACCGGGGTTCATGCCCATCGGTGTTCCGTTGACGACCAGGTCGAAACCGGCCGGGTCGCGGGAACCGAGCGCGATATGGAGCGCCGGGTAATGGGCGCGCAAGCGGGCCGCCAGCCCCTCGGCCGACGCTGGCTGCACGTCGAACAACGCAAGCCGCGCAACACCGGCGGCAGCGAGTGAGGCGGCGATCGCCGAACCGACCCCGCCTGCCCCAACCACCAGCGCGCTCCCCCCGTGCAAGGTCACGCCCTTGCGGCGCACGCCGCGCACAAAGCCTTCGCCGTCGAAGATGTCGCCCTCTAACCGGCCATCGGGCCGCCGGCGCACCGCGTTGCAGGCCCCGGCAATCGCCGCCGTCGGGTGGACCACATCGATCAGCCCGACCGTCGCGACTTTGTGCGGCATCGTGATCAAAGCGCCCCGCATGTTGCCCAGTTTGAACAAGGCCGACAAAAACCCGGCGTAGTCGGCCGCCTGGCAGGCCATCGGTACGACGATGACGTTGACCCCGGCTTTTTCAAACCAGGGGTTGTAGATCATCGGAGCCTTGAAGGCGTGGGTCGGAAAGCCGACGTGGGCAATGATTTCGGTGTGGCCGTTGACGATCACTTTTTCAAGTCCTGCACCGCCGACACGGCTGCACGCAAGCCGAGCAGATAGCTGTCCGCACCAAAGCCGCAGATCTGGCCCCTGGCGATTTCGGCGAACACCGACACATGGCGGAAGGCTTCCCGCGCATGGATGTTGGACATGTGCACCTCGACCACCGGACAGGCCAGGATGGCCAGCGCGTCCCGGATGCCGTAGCTGTAGTGTGTCCAGGCGCCGGCATTGATCAGCACCGCATCGACGCCGTCGCGGTAAGCCTGGTGAATGCGCTCGCACATCTGGCCTTCGCAGTTGGTCTGGAAATGCTCGATCTGCGTGCCCAGCTCCTTGCCGAGCGTCTCCAGCCTGCTGGTGATTTCGTCCAGCGTCACCGTGCCGTACTGCGCCGGGTCACGCTTGCCGAACATGTTGAGGTTGATGCCGTTCAGCACGAGAATTTTCATGGGAGGGTTCCTTTTTCAAAAAATTTAATCGGTGGTGGTCTCGACGGCCTGCCCGGTGCGGGCGGCCAGCGTATTCGCTTCGGTGATGCGCAGATTTTGCAGCCCGTCCCGCAAGCCGACCAAAGGCTCGGCCTCGCCGCGCACGACGGCGCCGAAGTGCGGCATCTGAAGCGCAATCGGGTCAGCGCGCTGCGCGGCGACCACCGACTGATCGAATGGTTTCCACCAAGACCGGTCGGCCTCGCGCGCATGGGTTTTACCGAAGTCGGAGCCGAGCGTTGGCGCGGCGAGCGGCGCCGGATGGGGCGACGCCGCTGGCTTGCCCCCAGCGGCCGCAGCGTCTTCGGGGTGCGGCACCATCAGCGTATAGGCAAGGAACCAGCTCAGACCGGCGTCGCAAACCGCTGCCGGCCCGGCCATCGCGCCCAGGCTTTCGAGCAGCGTCTGGCGCAGGGCCGGTTCGCTGGCGCTTGGGCTGGTGAGCCAATTGGCCGGCTTTTGTGATGAGGCCATGACCGCGTCCTTTGCATGTGGGCGTTAATTGCGTTTGTGACTTACCTGGCCAGCAAAAATAACATTTGCGGACAAACTTCCGGGCGCCTCAGTTTTACCGAGTTGAAGTTCAGTTTCGTGAGCCTGCGCGATACGCGCAACACCGCAATCCGGTTGCCAAAGTACGTGTTTGACAACGCCACCCTTGGGACCCTCTGCATAAGCCTGGCGAGCCTGCGGCGACCGATCGCAGGCCGCAGGGGGTTGTGCAGTGCGTCCCTTAAGCAATGTTTCCACCCTCATACCGATAAAACTCAGGTGCTGCGCATTGCTCGTTCAGCGGCGGCCAAATGCAAGGTATGTCAGCAAAAAATCCACACGTGAAGACATTAGTTTTAATGGGATTTTAAGTACCACTTTGCACCAGCGGGGCAATGCAGATGCGGTTGCCAAAGGTGCATACTTCCTCTCGCGCCAAGCGGTCATGTGCACCCCGCCTCGTCCGCAGCCGCCCCAACCCGGTCAGCCACCCTGGAGAAGCCCCATGGACCAAGACACACTCAATCAGAGCGTTCGCAAATTCCTCAAAGTCGTCGGCGTCAGTTCGCAGCGGGAGATCGAGCAGGCGATTGCCGCCGCCATCGCCAGCGGCGAGCTGGCGGGCACCGAGACGCTTGCCGCGACGATGACGCTAGAGATCGCCGGGCTCAAGCTGAAGGTCGCTTTCGACGGCGACATCAGCCTGCAGTAGCTGCGCTGCTGAGGCCCGATTCGATGCTGGCCATTCCCCGGCCGGCCGGCCGGTAAATCCACTCAGGCCGACACGCGGTCAGCCGGTTTGAAGCGCCCCGCGCGCGATCTGGTCGCGTTCCAGCGACTCGAACAGCGCCTTGAAGTTGCCTTCGCCAAAGCCCTCGTCGCCCTTGCGCTGGATGAACTCGAAGAACACCGGGCCGAGTTGCGTCTGCGAGAAGATTTGCAGCAGCAGGCGCGGCGCTTCGCCCCGGCCCACGCCTTCGGTGCTGCCGTCGATCAAAATACCGCGGGTTTGCAGTTCGGCTACCGGCTGGCCATGCCCTGGCAGGCGGCCGTCGAGCATCTGGTAGTAGCTTTCGCCGGGCGCGGCCATCAAAGGCACGCCGGCCAGCGCGAGCCGGTCCACGGTTGTGGGCAGGTCGTCGCAGATCAGCGCAATGTGCTGGATGCCTTCGCCGTTGAACTTCATCAAATACTCTTCGATCTGCCCGCCGCCCTGGCGTGATTCTTCATTCAGCGGAATGCGGATCTTGCCGTCGGGCGCGGTCAGCGCTTTGGAAGTCAGGCCGGTGTACTCGCCCTTGATGTCGAAGAAGCGGATCTCGCGGAAGTTGAAGAGCTTTTCATAAAAGCCGGCCCAGAACGCCATGCGGCCGCGATAGACGTTGTGCGTCAGGTGGTCGATCAACTTCAAGCCGTGGCCGGGCGGATGCCGGTCCACCCCGTCAAGAAACACGAAGTCGATGTCGTAAATCGATTTGCCATCCTCGAAGCGGTCGATCAGATACAAAGGCGCACCGCCTATGCCCTTGATGGCAGGCAAGTGCAGCTCCATCGGGCCGGTCGGAATCTCGATCGGCTGCGCGCCGAGGTCGAGCGCGCGCCGGTAGGCCAGGTGCGAATCGCGCACCCGAAAAGCCATGCCGCAGGCGCTCGGGCCGTGCTCGGCGGCAAAGTAACCGGCAACGCTTTTGGGTTCGCGGTTGACGATGAAGTTGATCTCGCCCTGGCGGTACAGCACGACGTCTTTGGAACGGTGGCGGGCCACCAGCGTGAAGCCCATGCGCTCGAACACCGGCTCCAGCAGGCCGGGTTCGGGTGAGGCGAACTCGACGAATTCGAAGCCCATCAGGCCCATCGGGTTGTCGAACAGATCGGGCATGGCACTCCTTGAACAAATAAGGCGCTGAAGGCACCCGGCTCGATGCGATGTCGGCTCGCTGCCTGGCTCGCTTCATTCTGTATTTTCAGCCCTGAGATCAAAGCTCGCACAGACATGCGTCTTGAACCATTTTTCCTTCACGGCCCGATGGCTGCCGACGGCGGCCCGCGACTCCAGCGCGCATCCAGCGGCAGCCTACGACCGTACCTTGTCGTCCCGCCGGAAGCGGCGGCCCGGATAGCCTTGCGTCGATATGATGGTCGGGTCATGTCCTCCCTGAGCCAGACGATTCGCTTCTGCACCTCGCGCGACGCGCTGCGCATTGCCTATGCCACCACGGGCAAGGGCCCGGTGCTGATACGGGCAGCACATTTTCTGACCCATCTGGAGGTCGATCTGCACAGCCCGGTCTGGCAACCGTGGCTGCAGGAACTGAGCCGCGACCGATTGCTGCTGCGCTACGACGGACGCGGCTGCGGTCTGTCGGACCGGGCGCCGCTAGCCCTTTCGCTGGAAGCCTGGCTCGCGGATCTGGAAGCGGTCGTCGACGCCTCGGGGTTCAAACGCTTTGCACTGTTCGGCTGTTCCCAAGGTTGTGCCGTATCCATCGCCTATGCGGCACGCCATCCGGATCGCGTGTCGTGCATGGTCATCATCGGCGGCTACGCCCGCGGCCTGATGCGCCGCAACCCCACGCCCGAACAGGTCAGAGAAGCCCGCCTGCTTCTCGATCTGATCGAGGTCGGCTGGGGCCGCGACAACCCGGCGTTCCGGCAACTGTTTACCTCGCTGTTCATTCCGGAAGGCACGCCGGAGCAGATGCGCTGGTTCAATGAACTCGAGCGGCTGACAACCAGCCCCGAGCATGCAGCCCGCACGATTGCGGCCTTCGGGCAACTTGACGTCAGCGACCTGGCGGCGCAGGTCGCCTGCCCGACGCTGGTTCTGCATGCGCGCGGCGACGCGCGCGTGCCGTTCGAGGAAGGCCGGCGGGTTGCGGCCCTGATTCCCGGCGCCCGTTTTGTGCCGCTGGATAGCCGCAACCATGTGCTGCTCGCTCATGAACCGGCCTTCCGCGACGGGTTCGACGAGATTCACGCATTCTTGAGTGCACACGATCCGTCACTGCCGGGTCCAAACGCCTTTCCGGGCCTGACGCCACGTGAGCGCGAATTGCTGGAACTGCTTGCGCATGGGCTGGACAACCTGCAGATTGCCGCGCACCTGAACGTGTCGGAAAAAACCGTGCGCAACAAGGTCTCCGCGGTGTTCGACAAGCTGGAGGTTGGCACCCGCGCGCAGGCCATCGTGCACGCGCGCGAAGCGGGCTTCGGAACCAAACCGCTGCCGCGCTAGCGCACGCAGGCCACCCTTCCTTTTTGAGGCTAGTCGGGACAGGCGTCCCGGCTTTCGAGCCCGTCGCGGCCCCGCTCCGGGACATTCGTCTCCTTCGCTGCAGGCCAGGCTGCGATTGAATGAAGGTCCCTGCAACCACGTTCACGAGGCACATCATGACCGCAGCAACCAGCCTGTTTGACGATATCCGCGTGGCGCCACGCATCGTGCGGCGCCCTGTCAGCCGGCCTGCCGGTCAGCATCGCCTGCTGCGGTGGCTGGCGCGCAGTTGGGATGCCGCGTGCCGCCGCGCGCAGGATCCGCGCCGCGTGGTGCCGCATTACTGAAAACCTGACCCCTCAAATACAAGGAGCTCGCCATGACTGGATTGCTGTCGGTTCTATACGGCCTGGTCGCCTACGTTTTTTTCCTCGCGACTTTTCTCTATGCGATCGGCTTCGTCGGCAATCTGGCGGTGCCGAAGACGATTGACAGCGGCCCGGCGTCGCCGCTGGCCGAAACACTGATCGTCAACCTGCTGCTGCTCGGCCTGTTCGCCGTGCAGCACAGCGTGATGGCACGACCCGCATTCAAGCGCTGGTGGACCCGAATCGTGCCGGAGCGAGTCGAACGCAGTACCTTCGTGCTGGCAGCCACACTGGCGCTGGCGCTACTGCTCTGGCAGTGGCGGCCCCTGGCAGGCCCGGAGATCTGGTCGGTCGACAGTCGCGCGGGGTTATGGCTGATCCACGCCGTGTTCTGGGCCGGCTGGCTGACGTTGCTGGTCAGCACGTTTTTAATCAACCACTTCGAACTGTTTGGCCTGCGCCAGGTGTTTGCGCCGCTGCTGGGTCGCCAGCCACCGGCACCGGTGTTCCGGACACCGTCGCTGTACCGCTATGTGCGGCATCCAATCTACCTCGGTTTCCTGCTGGCTTTCTGGGCCACCCCGCTGATGACTGCCGGCCATCTGCTGTTTGCGGTCGGCACCAGCGCCTATATCTTTATCGGCATCTGGTTTGAGGAACGCGACCTGATCGCGCAGTTCGGCGACCGCTACCGTGACTACCGCCGGCAGGTGGGGATGCTGCTGCCCTGGCGCCGCAGCGGCGCGCCGGGTACGCCGGACGCGGCCGCGACTTCAGCGCTGAAAACAACGCGTCCTGAAGCCGCCCAGGACCCGCTGGCTTCCAGCCATCCGGGCTGAAGATTCGGCGGCCAGGGCGCCGGCGGGCCGACCCAGGCCGGTCGACCCGAGCTTGCGGGTCGCCAGAATGATCAGGTCGCTTCGCGGCCGGGGTGCAGTGATCAGGCGACGGCGGCCTGCTTCTTCAACTCGTCGATTTGCCCGGCGCTGTAGCCGAGCACGGCCAACAATTCGGTGGTGTGCTCGCCCCGGCGCGGGGGCTGCAGCCGCACGCCCAGCCGCTGGCCGTCCATCGTGAACGGAAACAGCGTGGTCTGCGCGGTCTGCCCGGCCCGGGCGCCGTCGGGCAGCGTGATGTCGGCCAGCCCGCCGGTAGCCAGCAGGTGCTCGTCGTCATAGAGCTCTTCGGGCCGGCGGATCGGCGCGAACGGCAGGCCGACTTTTTCAAACAGCGCCGCCAGCTCGGCGGCGCCGTGCTGCGCCAGCCGCTCGCGCAGCACCGGCAGCAACTCGGGGCGTGCGACGACGCGCAGGTTGTTGCTGGCATAGCGCCGGTCGCCAAGCAAATCGGCAAACCCCAGCGCTTGACAAAACGTGGCCCACTGCGCATCGCTGACGGCGGCCAGAAAAATCTGCTCGCCATCCCGGACGGTGAACACGTCGTACACCGCCCAGGCTGAAATGCGCTCGGGCATGGGCGCGGCCGGCTGGCCGGTGATGGCGTACTGCAGCATGTGCTGGCCGACCAGAAAAACATTGTTCTCGTACAGCGCGCTTTGCACCTCCTGGCCCTTGCCGGTGATGCCGCGCTGGATCAGCGCGCCGAGCGCGCCGATGGCACCGAACATGCCCCCCATGATGTCGTTGACGCTGCTGCCGGCGCGCAGCGGGTCGCCCGGCCGGCCGGTCATGTAGGCCAGGCCGCCCATCATCTGCACCACCTCGTCCAGCGCGACGCGGTGCTCGTAGGGGCCGGGCAGAAAGCCTTTGTGGCTGACGTAGATCAGCCTTTCGTTGTGCGAAGACAGCGCGGCGTAGTCGCGCCCGTACTTGTGCATCGTGCCCGGCTTGAAGTTCTCCAGCACCACGTCGGCCGAGCCGGCCAGCCGGCGCGCCACCGCTGCGCCTTCGGCCTTGTGCAGGTCGAGCGCAATGCTTTTCTTGTTGCGGTTGAACATCGGAAAGAAACCAGCCCCGGAACCGAGCAGGTGGCGCGTGCGGTCGCCGTCGATCGGCTCGACCTTGATGACCTCGGCCCCCATGTCGGCCAGCACCATGCCGCAGGTCGGGCCCATCACCATGTGGGTGAACTCGACGACGCGCAGGCCCGCTAGGGGCTGGGGCGCGGTGAGCGGCGCAGCGGCCCTGCGGTCGGAGGCTGCAGGCGGAATCGTGGCAGACGGCATGCGGCAATTTTAGGAGGGCGCAGCGTGCGCCCTGATGGCTGCGCGGCGCGCTGCCACGTCATGCCGGTCGGTAAGCCAGCACCACGCCGACGAAGACCGTGAAGCCCAGCCAGTGGTTCAGCCGGAAGGCCTTGAAGCAATCGTCACGCTGGCGCTTGCGGATCAGCCAGCCGTGCCACAGCGCCTGTCCGGCGGCGGCGGCAGTCGCTATCAAAATCGGAGCTGCTTGCGCCCGTTCATAAAGGGCTACAGCCCAGATTGTTAAATAAATCGCATAGCTGAGCAGAATCGCTGCGACATCGAAACGGCCCAGCGTGATGGCCGATGTCTTGATGCCGATGCGCAGGTCGTCGTCCCGATCGACCATCGCGTATTCGGTGTCGTAGGCAATGACCCAAAACAGATTGCCCAGCAGCAGCAGCCAGGCCAGCGGCGGCACCTCGGCTTGCACCGCCGAAAACGCCATCGGAATGCCGAAGCTGAACGCGACGCCCAGCACCGCCTGCGGCATCGACACGAAACGCTTGGCATAGGGATAGGCCAGCGTGATCGCCAGCGCCGCGAAGGACCAGGCGATGGTTGCCGCGTTGGTCGTCAGCACCAGCCCGAACGCCGCCAGCGCCAGCAGCGCGCCCAGCACCAGCGCCTCTTTGGCGGTCAGCTTGCCGCTGGTGACCGGGCGCCCGGCGGTGCGCTTGACGTGGCGGTCGAAGTCGCGGTCGGCCACGTCGTTGACGCAGCAGCCGGCGCTGCGCATCAGGAAGGTGCCGAGGGTGAACACCGTCAGCAGGTGCCAGCCGGGAAAGCCGGCCGCAGCGATCCACAGCGCCGACAGCGTCGGCCACAGCAGCAGCAGCCAGCCGGCCGGGCGACTCCAGCGGATCAGCTGCAGGTACAACGCCAGCTTGCCGGCCCACGGCCCGCCGCCAGGGCGGCTCAGCATGGCGGTTTGACCGGGGCGCCGGACGGCGCTGAACCGGGCAATTTATTCTTCAAGCAGGGACCGCAGCATCCACGCCGCCTGTTCATGCACCGTCAGGCGCTGGGTCAGCAGGTCGGCAGTGGGCTCGTCGCGGGCCGCATCGGCCAGCGGGAACAGGCTGCGCGCGGTGCGTGCCACCGCTTCATGGCCCTGCACCAGAATGCGCACCATCTCCAGCGCCTTGGGTGGGCTCGCCGGAGCATCCGGAACCGAGGCCAGCTTGCCGAACTGCGCGTAAGAGCCCGGCGCCGGATGGCCTAGCGAGCGGATGCGCTCGGCCACCGGATCGACGGCGGCCCACAACTCCGTGTACTGCAGCATGAACATCTGGTGCAGGGTGTTGAACATCGGGCCGGTGACGTTCCAGTGGAAATTGTGGGTGGTGAGGTAGAGCGTGTAGGTGTCGGCCAGCAAGCGGCTCAGGCCGTCGGCAATCGCCTTGCGGTCTTTCTCGCCGATGCCGATGTCGAT
>JAJAYS010000395.1 GCA_026786065.1 Polaromonas sp. | reverse complement strand
CCCACACGGTGACGGTGGTGTGTGGCCTGGTGCTCGCGGGGTGCGCCGCGCCGGGCAAGGACACCGCCCCTCCGCCCGGCGCGGCGTCGGCTGGCCAGCTGTACCGCTGCGACCAGAACACCGAGTTCCGCGTGCGCTTTGTCGATGACAGCGCCGTCATCGACGGCACGCGCGGCCTCGACGTGCTGCTGCGCGACGCGGGCGGCGTGACGCCGGAGCAGACGGTGTTCAGCAACCCGCGGGTGCGGGCCGAGTTCGGGCTGGGTACCAACGGCCAGCAGGCGCTGCTGCACTATCCGGCGGCGTCGCTGGACCTGCGCTGCGCGCGCGTGCCGGATCGGGATGGGCTGCAAGGCGGATTCCGCGGCCAATAGGTTCATCGTCATCCCGCTTTTGACGCGGGATCCGCGCACCCGCTCAGGCCGCCGGGATGATCCCGGCTCGGAGGCCAGGATGACAGAACCGCCCGTTGGCCGGAATGACCGCCGCAAGGTGTCGTGGAGCGGGCAGCGGGCAGCGAACAGGTCCAGGCGTTCCGACGCGGCCGCCAGTTGCTATCTATTAAATAGCTGCTAACGCCCGTATTTGCTGGTTAAAACTCATGTTTTCTTCATTTTTCGGGGTGCAAACAGGCATTTCGGCAAGCTGCCCGCCGCTGCGGCTCACAGCCCGATCACGCCGCCATCGTCCTTGGTGATCATCACCGTCGCCGAGCGCGGCCGGGCCGATGCGCCGCCCGGACCGTAAGCGGCCACGCCCGCACCATTGCCCGGCCAGTTGCTCTGGTAGATGCCGGTCGTGAACTGGCTGGCCGTGGTGTCTTCGCCGGGGTGCTGGATGTTGACGAACAGCACCTTGCCGTCCGGCGACTCGGCGACGCCGGTCACCTCCGCGCCTTTCGGGGCGACCAGAAAGCGCCTGAAGATCACATCGGTCATCGGCTTGCCGGCAAAGGTGTTGACGATCTTTTCGGTCGTCACGGTGGTGTTCGGGCTGCCGTCGGCCAGGTTGGCGACGCTGCGCGGCCCGCCGTCGCCATGCCGGCCCGGAACTGCGGCCAGCAGCATCGCGTTGGTGACGTCGGTGTAGGTGTTGTCGTCGGTCTCGATCCACAAGATGCCGCTGGCTTTGGAGAACCAGCAGCCGTCGGGCTTGGACAAATCGTTGACCGCGCTCAAGCCCGAGAGGTTGACGTTTTGCTGCCAGTTCAGGTTGTCGGTGCCTGCGTCGGCTTCGGCCTGCGCACCGAACAAAAAGATGTCCCACGCGAAGCTCTCGGCGCCAGCGCTGTCGGCGTCTTCGCGGATGCGCACGATGTGGCCGTTGACGTTGCCGCGTTGCACCGCCAGTGCGCCGCCGCTGCTGCTGGCCTTGGTGTCGCGCCAGTAGCGCGGGTTGGCCGGGTCGAGGTCGGGATTCAGGAAGTTGTTGTTCGAGGTGCCGGTGGTGTTGCCACGGTCCGGGTTCTCGGTCATCGTGATGTAGATCTCGCCGTTTTTCGGGTTCACCGCCGTCCACTCGGGCCGGTCCATGCGGGTCGCCCTGGCAGCGTCGGCGGCCAGCCGGGTGTTGACGCAGATGTCGGGCAGGTTCTCAAAGCGGTAGCCCTCCGGGTTTTGCGTGCTCACCGGCACACCGGCGGCTACCTCGGGGTTGCTCAGGCCCAGCTTGAGCCAGCTGCCGCTGCCGTCGGCGTTAAAACGCGCGGCGTAAATCGTGCCTTCGTCCATGTATTCGGCGCCAACCGCCAGGCGGTCGTCACGCCGGGCATCGCCGGGAACCCATTTTTTCTTTGAAACGAACTTGTAGACATATTCGCCGCGCGAATCGCAGCCGATGTAGAAGGCCAGCGGCTGGCCAGCCTTTGCCAGGCTGGGCCAGGCGCCTTCGTTGGCGCGGCGGCCCAGGCCGGTGCGCTTGACCGGCGTCGAGTCGGGGTTGAAGGGGTCAATCTCGACGATGTAGCCGAAGGTGTTGGCGGCGTTACGGAAATCGCCGGTGCCGTCGGCCGGCAGGCCGGCTTTGGCCGTGATGTCCCAACGCTTGAATTCGGTGCTGGCGGCATCGCCCGACACCGCGCTGGCCCAGCGGTTGCTGCCGTTGCGGGTTTGCGGTGCCGACGGTGGGGTGGCAGTGGCTGCAGAGCGCGGGTTGTTGATGCCGTTGCGCAGCAGCGCCGCCTGTTGCCGGGCGGTGCGCTGGTCGGCATCGACGCCGCGCGTGAAATAACCGGCCCAGTTTTCTTCGGCCGCCAGGTAGGTTCCCCAAGGCGTGTAGCCGTTGCCGCAGTTGTTGATGGTGCCGCGGGTCAGCATGCCGGTCGGCGAATACAGCGTTTTCATGAACGCCGAGCCGGCCGCCGGACCGGCCAGCGCCATTGCGGTTGAGGCGGTGATGCGGCGGTTGAAACGGGAGTTTTTAACGATGGCGAACTCGCCCTGGCGCCGGTCCTGGCTGCGGCCTTTGCCGTTGCGCTTGTCCTTGTCGTCGCTCTTTTTGTCTTTGCCGCCGGTCTGGGCGATTTCGACTATGGACACGCCGTGCGCCTCAATCTCCTTGCGGGCTTCGGCCTCCGGCCGGGCGCCTGCGCTGGCCGCGGCGTTGGTCTGGCCGGCCGGGTGCATGAAGATCACGGTGCCCGAAATGTTTTCATGATTCAGCACCAGCAGCGCGCGCTCGTTGCTGTCCGGATCGGGCCGGCCTTTCTCGTTCAGACCAAAAAAGTGGATGCCGTCGTGGTGGTCGCCGGCACGCCGGGCAAAGTTGTCGTCGCTGCCATCGTTTTTGTACTCCGGCACCGCCGGGTCCAGCGTGTCGCCGGTGGCATAGATCACCGTCGCGGTGTAGCCCTCGGCCACGGTCAGCCGGTCGGACAGGCCTTTGTTGACTGGCTTGAAGCCCAACTTGAGGCCGTCCCGATCGCGCCGGGCCGCGAGGGCCGCCGCGTCGCTGGATCCGGCGGGGTCGCCGGTTGCGTGCGCGGCGCCGCTCAGCGCCAGGCCGCCCAGGCCGGCCAGCGTCATCGCGCCGACGCCGCTTTTGAGCACATGGCGGCGGTGCAGCCTGGCACCCAGCACGTCGTGCAGGGTCGGGCTTTGACTGGGGTTGTTTTCGAGGTCGTCCGGGTCGAGCTGATGCGCGTGCGACAGGAAAAGTGGATTGTCCAAACTCATGGCGGGGCTCCGAAGGTGTGAGAGGCCTGCATCGTCCCGTGGCTTCGTGACAGGGCCGTGACGGCCGGCATACCTGAGGAGCCTGACAGGTTATGCGCGGTCGGTCCAGCGCCCGTGGCCTCGCGCCCCGGCAAAGCGGGCGCGGGCGACCGCGCGTTGGCAGCCCTCTGGCAGCGGGCCTACACTTTGCTCGAAACAACAGTCCAGCGCCCACCCGGCACCGGCCTGTTTCAGGCTGCCCACAAGGCAGAATTTTTTAATCGACCGGAGACACCCGTCATGAACGCACCGCTACCCGAGCATATCCGCCGCGCGCTGGAAACCGTGTCGCTGGACGACAAATACGCACTCGGCAGCGGCCGCGCTTTCATGAGCGGCGTGCAGGCGCTGGTGCGGCTGCCGATGCTGCAGCAGGCCCGCGACGCCGCGGTCGGCTTGAACACCGGCGGCTTCATCAGCGGCTACCGGGGCTCGCCGCTCGGCGGATACGACCAGGCCCTGTGGGCCGCCAAAAAACATCTGGCGGCGCACAACATCGTGTTCCAGCCGGGCGTCAACGAAGAGCTGGGCGCCACGGCGGTGTGGGGTACGCAGCAGCTCGACCTGTACCCGCAGACGAAAAAATTCGATGGCGTGTTCGGCATCTGGTACGGGAAAGGGCCGGGCGTGGACCGCACCTCCGATGTTTTCAAACATGCCAACATGGCTGGCACGGCCAAGCACGGCGGGGTCATACCCAAAACAGGCGCCCACCAATTGTCGAAAAACTCGACAGCCGCGCACCACGAATTGCGGCAACTCAGGCCGACCAAGTCGAACAGGAGCAAGTACACAACTGACATCAGCGTTCCTGCCGTAGGAAACCAGAGCAGCCAGCCGTG
>JAJAYS010000394.1 GCA_026786065.1 Polaromonas sp. | reverse complement strand
GCCAAACCTCCTTTCAACGAGGTTGATTTCGACCTGGACTTGGACCTGGACCCGAGTTCCGATTCGTTCGATCTGCACAGTCCTTCAGTTTCCACAGCCCCTTCGCCCAGGACTGCGGCACCGCCGGCTCCGTTGCCAAGCTTCGCGGCGCTGCCCGACCTTGATCTCGATTTCGGCACTGCGCCAGGCGCGGCCAACGCCCTGACCCCGGCTGGCTCGGCGCAGCCTGACTACCTGCGTACCTTGCCCGAAAATCCGGTTTCAGTCCCGGAAGCCAAAGTAAGCGCGCCCAACAGCGGCATGCTGGAGTTCGATCTCGACTGCCTGTCGCTCGATCTCGGGGCGCCAAGTAGCCTGAATTCGCCGGACGCAGGGCGGGACTCAGGCCCACGCGGCACTCTCGCTCTTGAAAGCCCGCTCGACACCAAGTTTTCACTTGCTGAAGAATTCCGCTCGCTCGGAGACGCCGATGGAGCGCGCTCGCTGGCTCAGGAGGTCGTCGCTGAAGCGCAAGGTCCGCTGAAAGCCAAGGCGCAGGCTTTCCTGAATACGCTCGTCTGATTGGCACCGGCGAGGCCCTTGGCCAGACCAGCTCGCAGGCGATGCCCCGCGCGAGCCCTGCCTTGACCGCGGAACCCGGCGAGAGCCAGGTGAGGCTCGCCCTGGGCCTCAGTTACAGCGGCACCGCCTATCAGGGCTGGCAAAGCCAGCTTTCCGGCCAGACGGTCCAGGACGAGCTTGAAAAGGCCTTGTCCCGATTCTCCAACCAGCCCGTTCGAACCCTGTGCGCCGGCCGTACCGACGCTGGCGTGCACGCGTTGATGCAGGTGGTGCATTTCGACACACCGGTACAACGCGAACTAACGTCGTGGGTGCGCGGCACCAACGCCCTTTTGCCGCGCGACATTGCCGTGCAGTGGGCACATGCGGTGCCGCACAGCTTTCATTGCCGCGCCAGCGCGGTCAGCCGCCGCTACGCCTATGTGCTGCTGGAGTCACCCGTGCGCCCGAGTGTCGAAGCGGCGCGCGTCGGCTGGGTGTACCGGCCTATGGACGCCGCTGCGCTTCGCCGAGCCGTAGCCTTTCTGGTGGGCGAACACGATTTCAGCTCTTTTCGCGCGGCCCAGTGTCAGGCGAAGTCGCCCGTCAAAATCGTGCACAGAATCGACGTCACGCAGCGCGGCGCCTACTGGCGGTTTGAATTTGAAGCCAATGCGTTCTTGCACCACATGATTCGCAACATCATGGGCTGCCTGATCGCAGTCGGGCAAAAATCGCAGGCACCGGAGTGGATCGTCGAGGTCTTGAAGGCCCGAAACCGGGCCGCTGCGGCGCCGACCTTTTCACCCGACGGCCTGTATTTTCTGGGGCCGCGCTACAGCGCCGACTACCGTTTGCCGCAAAGCACAGCGGCTTATGATTGGTTGACATGAAGCCGCACGCGCCGCCCAGAACCCGAATCAAGATCTGCGGGCTGACCCGCGAAGAAGACATCGATGCCGCCGTTTGCGCAGGCGCCGACGCGCTGGGTTTTGTACTGTACGAGGGTAGCCCGCGGTTTGTCGATGTGAACCGCGCGGCCGTGCTGATCCAGCGATTGCCGCCTTTCGTCACGCCAGTGCTGCTTTTCGTCAACGCAGACGCTATCAAAATCATAGCTGCATGCGCCCGTATTCCAGCGGCGTTACTGCAATTTCATGGAGATGAAACGCCCGGGGATTGCCTGGCTGCGGGCCGCCCTTTCCTGCGCGCTGCGCGCATTCCCGCAGGGCTTGACGGCACTGGCAGCCAGCCCGGTTTCGATCTCGTAAACTACGCCTACACCTTTCGCGCTGCCCAGGCGATCTTGCTCGACACCCATGTAGATGGCTTCGGAGGTGGCGGGAAAACATTCAATTGGTCACAGCTGCCTCCAAGCGTCGATGCTCACCTCGTTTTGTCTGGTGGACTCACACCTGCAAACGTGGCCGATGGCATCGTGCAGGTCCGCCCGCTGGGTAGGTCACTGGCCGTCGATGTCAGTTCGGGGGTCGAGCAGACATCCGCCACAGGCCAGCCCATGAAGGGCATCAAAAGCGCCGAAAAAATCAACCAATTCGTCGCCGCCGTGCGGGCGGCCGACGCGCTCATTGCGAGAAACCATGCAACCCTATCAGCAACCCGACCCTAGCGGTCACTTCGGCGTTTACGGAGGCAGCTTTGTCTCTGAAACCCTGACCCACGCCATCGACGAACTGAAGACCGCCTACGCGCGCTACCAGAACGACCCGGCTTTTGTGGCTGAATTCCAGTATGAGCTGGCGCACTACGTCGGCCGTCCTTCACCGATCTACCACGCCGATCGCATGAGCCGGGAACAGGGCGGCGCACAGATCTACCTCAAGCGCGAAGACCTAAACCACACCGGCGCACACAAAATCAACAACACCATCGGCCAGGCGATGCTGGCAAAGCGCATGGGCAAGCCGCGGGTGATCGCCGAAACCGGCGCTGGCCAGCACGGCGTGGCCACCGCCACCATCTGCGCGCGCTACGGGCTCGAGTGCGTGGTGTACATGGGCAGCGAAGACGTCAAGCGCCAAAGCGCCAATGTGTACCGCATGAAACTGCTTGGCGCCACCGTGGTTCCGGTCACCAGCGGCAGCCGCACCTTAAAAGACGCGCTGAACGAAGCAATGCGCGACTGGGTGGCCAATGTGGACAACACTTACTACATCATCGGCACCGTCGCCGGCCCCCACCCCTACCCGATGATGGTGCGCGATTTTCAAAGCGTGATCGGCACCGAATGCATCGCGCAAATGCCGGGCATGACCGGCAGCAGCCGCAACCACGGCCAGCCCGATGCTGTCCTTGCCTGCGTCGGCGGGGGCAGCAACGCAATGGGCATCTTCTACCCCTATATCGACTACGCCGGTACCCGGCTGATCGGCGTTGAAGCCGCCGGCGAAGGCATCGACAGCGGCAAGCATTCGGCCTCGCTGCAGCGCGGCGTGCCGGGCGTGCTGCACGGTAACCGCACCTATGTGCTGCAGAACGAAGACGGCCAGGTGACCGAAACCCACAGCATCAGCGCGGGTCTCGACTACCCCGGCGTCGGCCCAGAGCATGCTTTTTTAAAGGACATCGGCCGCGCCGAATACGTCGGCATCACCGACGCGCAGGCGCTGCATGCGTTTCACTATCTGTGCCGGACCGAAGGCATCATTGCCGCGCTCGAATCGAGCCACGCGGTGGCCTACGCCATGCAACTGGCCAAAACCATGACGCCCGAGCAATCGATTCTGGTCAACCTTTCGGGACGCGGCGACAAGGACATCGGCACCGTGGCCGATTTGAGCGGCGCCGACTTCTACTGCCGACCCAGTTGCCAGGGCCAGTCGGTCAAAGGCGCAGCCGGGGCGCAACAGCCGATTCGGCTCGTGCGATGAGCCGCATAGCGGGCGCGCTGCAGACGCTGAAGTCGCAGCAGCGCAAGGCTTTGATCCCGTACGTCACCGCCGGCTTTCCGTTTGCCGACATCACGCCGGAGCTGATGCACGGCATGGTCGAAGGTGGCGCCGACGTGATCGAACTGGGCGTGCCGTTTTCAGACCCGAGCGCCGACGGGCCGGTAATTCAGAAAGCCGGCGATCGCGCGCTGGCGCTCGGAATCGGGCTGGTGCAGGTGCTGGCAATGGTGCGCCAATTTCGCCAGCAAAACGCCACAACGCCGGTTGTGCTGATGGGCTATGCCAATCCGCTGGAAGCCTACGACCTCAGGCGTGGCCCGGGCGCCTTCGTGCGCGACGCGGCCGCCGCTGGGGTCGATAGCATGCTGGTGGTCGATTACCCGCCCGAAGAATGCACCGCCTTTGCGGCGCAATTGCGCGAGCACGGCATGGACCTGATCTTTCTGCTGGCGCCCACCAGCACCCGTGAGCGCATGGCCGAGATCGCCAGGGTGGCCAGCGGGTATGTGTACTACGTATCGCTGAAGGGGGTGACCGGGTCCGGCTCGCTCGACATCGCTGCCGTCGAGGCCATGCTGCCGCGGATTCGCGAGCATGTGCAAATCCCGGTCGGTGTGGGCTTCGGCATTCGCGACGCAGAAACCGCCAGGGCCATTGGCCGTGTAGCCGACGCGGTGGTCATTGGCAGCAAGATCATCCAGTTGATGGAAAATCTGCCCCGCGAGCAGGTGGTGCCGGTGGTTTGCGCCTTCCTGCAG
>JAJAYS010000393.1 GCA_026786065.1 Polaromonas sp. | reverse complement strand
GCCGCGCTCAGCAATGATTTTTGGCGTTATAAATATCAAAATTTCCTGCTTGTTGGATAACCGCTAACGCTTTTTAAACAAGTTTCCAAATACCGTAATATCACCCAGCAAGGGGACCTTGGTTTCGTTACTGCTTTCGATAAATTCAAAAAACCCACCAACCACGACCGTTCCGCCGTTTTCAACCATGACGTTGGTTTTGATGTGTTTGGTGTTGATGGCAAAGCCAGCCGCCGTGGATTGACCGACCGAGTCTTTGTTGACAGCGAGATCGAGAATAATATTTCCCTCGGGCGTGATTTGCGGCGTGACTTCCAGCTTGAGGTTGGCCTTCCTGAAGGCCAAAGAAGTCGCGCCACTGGAGGTTGCAACCTGATAAGGAAGCTCGGTGCCTTGCTCGATCATGGCCTTTATCTGGTCCGCAGTAACGACCCGTGGGCTGGATACGATTTTTCCTTTGCCGTCGGCCTCGAGCGCGGAGAGTTCAAGGTTCAGGAAGCGGTTCGCTGCAGAACTGAAAATCGACAACGCGAAAGAGGCTGGACTGAAACCGTTCTGACCCACCGCCGGCAAATTCACAAACTGCCCAGTGAGATTGGCAAGCCCACCCGCCCCGCTGCTGGCCACCGCGTCGGAATAGCTGTTGCCAGCGACGATCCGGTTTGAGCCGCCAATCCCGTAGCCGCCGTCACCGCCTCTTTCGGCCCGCAGATCGGTGCCGCCCAGCCTGATACCCAGCGACTTGCCGAATGTGTCGCTGGCCTCGACGATCCGGGCCTCGATCAGCACCTGCCGCACCGGAACGTCAATCTTGGCAATCAAGGCCTGCACCTGCTCCAGCTTGTTTGGTACGTCGGTCACGAAGAGCTGGTTGGTGCGCGCCTCGGAGATCACGCTGCCTCGCGCCGAAAGAATTTTCGTGGCGCCCGGCGCGCCTGTGCCCAGAAGTCCCGCCGCCACATCGGCCGACTTGGCATAGTTGAGCTTGAAATCCTGCGTTCTCAAGGTTTCAAGCGTTTCAACCGCGCTTTTGGCTTCAAGCTCCTGCTTTTCCTTGGCCGCCAACTCGTCCTTTGGCGCGATCAAAAGTACATTTCCGGATTTACGCATTCCCAAGCCCTTGGCTTGCAGAATGATGTCCAGCGCTTGGTCCCACGGGACATCTTTCAAACGCAGTGTGACGGCCCCTGCTACCGTGTCCGAAGTTACGACATTGAAATTCGTGAAGTCCGCGATGACCTGAAGAAGCGACCGAATTTCGATGTTCTGGAAATTCAGGGACAGCTTTTCGCCAGCGTATCCGGGGCCCTGTGTCAGCTTGGTGGAGTCCAGCTTCTGCTGCCGGACCTCGATAACAAATTGACTGTCGCTTTGGTAGGCGCTGTGCTCCCAGGCGCCACGAGGTTCGATGACCATGCGAACCTTGTCGCCCGTTTGAAAGGTGGTGACGGTCTGAATCGGAGTCCCGAAGTCGGCCACGTCAAGTTTCCGCCGAAGGCCCTCGGGCAGGGCGGTCTTCAAGAATTCCACGACGAGGTTTTGACCTTGCTGCCGAATATCCACACCGACCTGACTGTTGGCGAGGTCAACAATAATGCGGCCGGCACTGTCCGATCCACGGCGGAAATCAATATCTTTCAGTGGCAGAACATCCCGGTTGCGGTTTTCGGCAAATGCGGGGGCGACCGGGGCCGGTGCAGCCGCCATGACGGCCTGTTCCAGCGTAATCAAAAGGGACTTTCCCTGAATCTCAGCCTTGTAAGCGGTTGGCGCTTTCAAGTTAAGAACGACGCGCGTGCGCTCGCCCGCCTGCACGACGTTGGCCGAACGCAAGTTGCCGAAATTGAGGTCAACGGCACTGCGACCCATCGAGTTCGAGACGCCCGGGAAATCGAGCGCGATGCGGGCCGGGTTTTGAATAAGGAAGCCGGTCGGCAAAGATGTAAGCGCTTCGGCCAGATCAATGCGAACCACCTCGGAGCTTCCCTGAATCGATCCAGAAACCGCCTGAATACCATTTTGAGCCATTGCCGGGGTCGGCAGCGTAGCACCAGCCAAAGCCAGAAGGCCAATGCCGAGCGCGACCACTACTTGCCGGCTGACCCTAGTCCATTCAAAGCTAGTGGCACCGGACTTGTGCGGCAAAGTGTTGTTGTTCATTTCGATCCCTCTTGTAGCTGTAATGTCGCGCTTCGCTCGATCCATTCGCCGGCGGCGTCCTGCACAATCTCGCGCAGCACCAATCCGGTTTCAGTCACTTGGGTCACACGCCCAAAGTTCTGGCCAAGGTAATTACCGGTTTTGACCTGGTAAATAAGGTTCTCAACCCGAACCAAAGCAACCGGCTGACCCACTTTGAGCAGGCTTCCGACCATCTTCACCGCGTCAAGGGGCGAAGCCTCCAGCGGCTCTTTCCGACGCGAGAGTTCGGGGGCAATCAGTGCGGCATTGGACGTTGTTTGGCTGGAGTCGCGTTTAAGGGCCAGTGTGAGCTTTTGGCTGCTAAACGGCTCGATTTGCCCCGCGGGGTCGTAAGGCTGTGGAGAAAATTTGCTTGGCTCAGGCAGCGGTGTCACCACCGCCTTTGTCGCTGCGCGCTGCTCGACCATCCAAGCCTGCAATTCCTCCTGCTTGGAAGCGCTGCAACCGGCCAGACCGGTAAATGCCAGGCTCAGTACGGCCCAAAGAGAGAAATTCAGCGCTGTCATTTTTTGGCCCCAACAGCTGGCGTCGCGCTCTTGCGCTGTAATGCGACCTCATCGACATCCAGGTATCGAAAGGTTTTGGCGGTTGTCTCTAACAGCAGAGTTCCGTCTTTTGCAGGTGTCAGACTCAAGTTATTGAGCGTGACGATGCGCGAGAGGTTAGCGATATCTGCGGCAAATGCGCCTACGTCGTGGTACTTGCCGGACACGCGGACAGTAATGGGAAGTTCAGCGTAATACTCTTTGATAGTCACTTGACCCGGCTTGAACAACTCGAATTGCAGGCTGCGTCCCAAGCCAGCCTGATTGATGTCCGAAAGCAGGGCATCCATTTCAGCTTTACTTGGAAGCTGCTTTTCAAGCTGGGTAACATACTGCTCGACCTGTTCCCGTTGTTTTTTCAACGCTTCAAGGCTCACCGCCTGAGCCAGCTTTTTCTTGTAGTCCTCTTTCAGCGCGAGTTCTTGGGCGACCTCTGTACGCAGGGTTTCCTCAGACGTGCTCAACCAGAAAAACCAGAGCCCGGCCACCACAAAGGCGGTTATCGCGAGGCACAGAAGGTATCGGGGTAGCGCTGGCCACGAGGCAGGATCGTTCGGATTCAGGCCGGAGAATTGAGCCTGCATATTGGACTGCAGCGCGGCGAAATCAAAGGAAGGTTTTGATATTTTGACCATGATCAGAATCTCGTTTCGGCCGGTTTCACGTCTTGCCGGCGCCAGCTGCAGCTGCCGCCGACTTTGGTGCAGCGGGAACTGCCGTAGTGGCTTCGACCTTCGGCGGTGCCGGCCTTTTCAAGCCAAAACGCATCGAAAAGTTTGCAACCCGTCGCTGATCCCGCTGACTCAAGTTAATATTGCCTGCCGTAATCTCCTGTAATTCCGGCCGCGTCAACCATGCACTATTATTGGAGAAATTACGCAGCACCTCGGAGACCCGCTCGTTGGACTGCGCGATGCCAGTAACCACGACAACCTGGTTTTCCTGCTTCATACTGCTTATGTAAACCCCGTCAGGCATCTGCCGGGACAGTTCGTCGAGCAGATAAACCGGCAAATTCCGGTTTCCCTGCAAGTCTTCGACCGCATTTTGGCGGGCCCGCAAAGATGCAATTTCGGCCTGCAGTGTTGCAATATCCTTGATCTGCGCGTCCAGGCGACCTATCTCCAGTTTCAGGAAAGTATTTTTCTCACCCTGCAAATCGATCTGGGTCGAATACCACGAATAAATCCCTCCGCCGATCAGGATGCCGAATACGGCGGAAAGGGCAAGAGTGGCATAAAAGGCTTCCCGCCTGCGCTTGCGGGCGGCTTCCCGATGGGGGAGCAGGTTGACGAGGATCACTGTGCAAACCTCCTCAGGGCGAGGCCGCAGGAAGTCAGGTAAGAGGACAGCTCCCGGCGCATTTTCTTTTCGCGGATTCCACCACCCATGTCCATTCCTTCGAACGGGTTGGCCAGCAGGCAGGCGAATGAGGTCTGCTGACTCACGGCTTCGGTCAACCCCGGTAGCGCGGACGAGCCGCCGGCAAGCATCACGTAATCCACCTTGTGATGCGGAGTACTGGTGAAAAAGAATTGCAGCGCGCGACCAATTTCCTGAGCCATGCTGTCCACAAACGGGCGAAGCACACCGGATTCGTAATCCTCCGGCAGGTCACCATTGCGCTTTTTGCTCTCGGCTTCCTCGGCAGAAAAGCCATATTGCCGGACGATTAATTGGGTAAGCTGCCCGCCGCCGAAAGCCTGGTCGCGCTCGTACACGACCTCGTCGTTTTTCAAGACCTGCATGCTGGTTATGGAGGCGCCAACTTCAAATAACGCAACCATTGCGTTGAGGCCGTTGTTTGGCAAACTCTCGATCAGACGCGCAGTGGCGAGACGCGATGCGTACGACTCCACATCGATAATGACGGCCTTCAGCCCAGCTGCTTCCGCGAGACCTTGCCGATCCTGGACCTTTTCCTTGCGCGACGCGGCTATCAAAACCTCCACATCGCCTGCTGAAGCGGGGCTTGGACCAATGACGCAAAAATCCAGGCTGACTTCGTCCAGCGAAAAGGGAATGTATTGATTGGCTTCAGCCTGAACCTGGTTTTCAAGTTCGAGATCGTTCATTCCGGCAGGAAGAATGATCTTTTTGGTGATGACAGCCGACGCTGGCAGTGCCATCGCGGCGTTTTTGGTGCGTGTTCCGCTTTTTTTGACTGCGCGCTTGATGGCCTCAGCCACTTCTTCAAAATTCTCCACGTTTCCGTCGGTAATCCAGCCGCGTTCGAGCGGTTCTATTGCGCAGTGGTCAAGCACCAGCCGACCCGCCACGTCGCGGCTGAGTTCAACCAGCTTCACACTGGACGTACTGATGTCAATCCCCAGCAATGCGGGCTGTTGACGTTTAAACAAGGATCCCAATGAGATCACGGCGGCTCCCCCCAAAACTGCGGCCAATTTGTGGCCCTACAAACTTAAGAAATCGCTTGAATAGTAGCAGCAAGCCCTTTGTGGTGTAAGGATTTTTCTGATTCTGCAATGTGGCGATGTTGCCAAAAGCCGACGCCGTTTGGCCGACATGATGGGTGCAAGCAGCGGTAAGTTCGCGCCGTCAAAGGTAAAACCGTCCTTGAGCCGTCGGGTTGCGATACAGGTTCTCATCGGAGCTGGCGTCGGCCACCCGCAACATTTTTATAATGAGATGGTTTTTCAAGATTGACCGGCATGCCAAAAACCCCAAGCGACCTTAACGCGAACACCCGTCCCTGGCATCGCTGGCTGCTGATCGGGGCCGCCTGGATGGTTGGCGGGCTGGCGGCCTCGGCGCTGGGCCTGGTGCTGGCTGTGGCTGTGGCTCTGGCAGTCGCCTATCCCAACCTGCCCGATATTTCAGACCTCTCCGACTATCGGCCCAAGCTGCCGTTGCGCGTTTTTACGGCGGACAGCGTGCTGATTGGCGAATTCGGCGAGGAGCGGCGCAACCTCACACCGATTCAGGACATTCCTCAGGTGATGAAAGACGCGGTGCTGGCGATCGAGGATGCGCGCTTTTTTTCCCACGGCGGAGTGGATTATCTTGGCGTCGTGCGCGCAGGTTTGGCAAACCTCGGGCGCTCCAAGAGCCAGGGTGCATCGACGATCACGATGCAGGTCGCGCGCAACGTCTATTTGTCGGCCGAGAAAAGCTATACCCGGAAAATATACGAAATACTGCTTACATTCAAACTTGAGCGGCTGCTGACCAAGAACCAGATTCTTGAAATCTACATGAACCAGATTTTTCTGGGGAATCGTGCCTATGGCTTTGCAGCCGCTTCCGAGGCTTATTTTGGCAAGCCGTTAAAGGATATTTCCATTGCCGAAGCGGCCATGCTTGCGGGTCTGCCAAAGGCGCCCTCTTCCTACAACCCGATCGTCAACCCGAAGCGCGCCCGCTCTCGCCAGCTCTACATCATCGAGCGCATGCAAGACAACGGCTTCATCACCGCCGAGCAGGCAGCGTTTGCCAAAGCCGAGGAACTGCAGGTGCGCCAGGGTCCGAATATCGGGCGGGTCCATGCGGAGTACGTTGCCGAGACGGTGCGTCAGCTGGTTTTCAGCCAGTATGGCGACGAAACCTACACGCGCGGGCTCAATGTCTTCACCACCCTGCGCTCGACCGACCAGACCGTGGCTTACAAGGCGCTGCGCAAAGGCATCATGGACTATGAGCGCCGGCAGATCTATCGCGGGCCGGAGCGCTTCATCGACCTGCCGGCCAATGCTCAGGAAACCGACGATGCGGTTGACGAGGCTCTGGCCGAAACCCCCGACAACGGTGACGTGATGTCGGCGGTGGTCATCGAGGCCAACCCGAAGCGGATTTTGGCGATGCGCTCAAACAGCGAAGTGGTTGAGATTACCGGCGAGGGCTTGAAGCCGGCGCAAAGTGGTCTTGCCGACAAGGCCGGGCCGAACATCAAAATTCGGCGGGGCGCGTTGATCCGTGTGGCCCGGACCCCCAAAAACACTTGGGAGATCACGCAATTGCCCGAGGTTGAAGGCGCGTTTGTCGCGCTTGACCCGCGCGATGGCTCAATCAAGGCTTTGGTTGGCGGGTTTGATTTCCAGAAAAACAAATTCAATCACGTCACGCAGGCGTGGCGCCAGCCGGGGTCGAGCTTCAAGCCCTTCATTTACTCGGCTGCGCTTGAGAAAGGTTTCACGCCCAGCACAGTCATAAACGACTCGCCGCTTTTCTTCGATGCTGGCGTGACTGGCGGCCAACCCTGGGAGCCCAAAAACTACGATGGCAACTTTGATGGGCCGATGAGTCTGCGCACCGGATTGAAAAAATCCAAGAACATGGTCTCTATCCGCATCTTGCAGGCCATCGGGCCGCAGCGGGCTCAGGAGTGGTTGGCGAATTTCGGCTTCGAGGCGGACAAGCATCCGGCTTACCTCACGATGGCCCTGGGTGCGGGCTCGGTCACGCCGATACAGATGGCCACAGCCTATTCGGTGTTTGCCAATGGCGGCTACCGCATCAATCCTTTTCTGGTCGCAAAGATTACCGATCAACGCGGCAAGGTGCTGCTTGACTCCCGACCTCCTCCACTGCTTGAAACGGACCGGACCATAGACGCCCGCAACGCCTTCATCATGAACAGTCTGCTGCAGGAAGTCACACGTTCGGGTACCGCCGCGAAAGCCCAGGCCACGCTCAAGAGGCCCGATTTGTTCGGCAAGACCGGCACCACCAACGACTCCATCGACACCTGGTTTGTCGGCTACCAACCCACGCTGGCGGCGGCGGTCTGGATGGGTTTCGATACGCCGAAAAAACTCGGCGACCGCGAAACCGGCGGGGGCCTGAGCCTGCCGATCTGGATCGACTACATGCAGTACGCACTTAAAGGCGTCGATGTCTCTAACTATGTGGCGCCCTCAGGGATGACCAACCTGGGCGGCGAGTGGTACTACAACGAATACGCGAGCGGCGGCGGCATCAGTGCGCTGACCGGGGGTCAGGATACTGCCCCAAGTCCGGTGCCGGAAGGGCAGTCCGGCGGGGCCCCCGCCACCGCGAATGGAGGTATCGCGGTGCTGCCTCCATCGGACGACAAAAAACGGATTCTCGATTTATTCAAGAACTGAGGCAACGCACCTCTCACGAAGGCCCGTCCGCCCCGTCATGCCTACCTTGTCACGCCCGCCTTCGAATCGCCCTGATTACGCGCCGGTAGACCGGACTGGCGCTTTGATTTTCCGAGCCCCGGCTGCGCAATCAAGGCGTGGATCCGAAATCCAGCGCCTGTCCCGCCTGCTCGCTGCCATAGCGGGACAGACTTTCGAACAGCCCATCGCCGCTTCGGGTGTCGGTCCAGCGGCTGTCCAGCAAGCGGTAGTGAAAGCCCCCGGCGCGCGCTGCCATCCATATTTCCTGCAGCGGCTTTTGAAGATTGATGATGATCTGACTGCCGTTGGGGAAGCTCAGCGTGATCATCCCGCCCGAGCGCTGACTGTCGATGTCGGCCTCGGTCGCGTCGTTGATCCGGTCGCACGCAGCCTCGATCGCGTGCAGCGCCTGCTCGGCCAGATCAAGGTATTCGAGGTCGGTCATTACAATCCAGTCATGGTTTTTTCTGATCAAATTTTAGGCTTTCGGCGGTTTTTCTCCGCCGCTCGCGTGGCATTTTCGAGTGTCGCAGTACTCACGCTGCTGGCCGCTTGCGGCCAAAAAGGCCCACTCTTTTTGGCTCCAGCCCCGGTGCCGGCCAGCCCTTCATCAACGGCCGGCCCTGCGGCGTCGCCCGCCGCTCCGGTATCCGCTTTGCCAACAGCACCGGCGGCTCCGGCATCGGCGGCCCGATGAACCAAAGCGCCACCTCCGCCGCATCGCGCACCGGCGAGGTGCACCAGCCAGGCCAGCCCTTCGTCGGCTACCGAAGCGGCATATTGCATATCGAATCGCTGCCCTTGCACGCCCTCGCCGAACAGTACGGCACGCCGCTGTTCGTCTATTCCAAAGCGGCGATGCTGGCGGCGCTGGGCGCGTATCAGCGTGGTTTTGCCGGGCGGAACGCGCAAATTTGCTACGCCATGAAAGCCAATTCTTCGCTCGGTGTGCTACAGGTTTTTGCCGAAGCCGGCTGCGGTTTCGACATCGTGTCCGGCGGCGAGCTACAGCGGGTGCTGGCGGCAGGCGGCCGTGCTGAAACCATCATCTTTTCGGGGGTCGGCAAAACGCGCTCTGAGATGCACGCCGCGCTGGCGGCCGGTATTGGCTGCTTCAACGTCGAAAGCGAGGCCGAACTCGACGTGCTCGCCGCAACCGCTGAAGCAATGCGGTTGCAGGCGCCGGTCAGCATCCGCGTCAATCCCAACATCGACCCCAAAACCCACCCCTATATTTCAACCGGGCTCAAAGGCAACAAATTCGGCGTGGCCCACGAAGACGCGCTGCGCATTTACCGCCACGCCGCGTCGCTGAAAGCCTTGCGCATCGTCGGTATCGACTGCCACATCGGCTCGCAGATCACCGACAGTACGCCCTACCTCGAAGCGATGGAACGGGTGCTGGATCTGGTCGATGCCATCGAAGCGGCCGGCATTGTGCTGGCCCACATCGATTTCGGCGGTGGACTGGGCATCGACTATAACGGCGACCAGCCGCCCGCCGCCGATGCGCTGTGGCAGCGCCTGCTGGCCCGCATCGACGCGCGCGGTTACGACGACAAAAAACTGATGATCGAGCCAGGCCGCTCGCTGGTAGGCAACGCCGGGGTCTGCGTCACCGAGGTGCTGTACCTCAAACCTGGTGAGCAGAAAAACTTCTGCATCGTCGATGCGGCGATGAACGACTTGCCGCGCCCCGCGATGTACCAGGCTTTCCACGCCATCGTGCCGCTGCGCGAGGCGCAAACCCAGCGCGAAAAAACCGCTTACGACGTGGTGGGGCCGGTCTGCGAAAGCGGCGACTGGCTTGGCCACGACCGCCAGCTGGCCGTGGCTGCGGGCGACCTGCTGGCCGTGCTGTCGGCAGGCGCTTATTGCATGAGCATGGCCAGCAACTACAACACCCGAGGCCGCGCCGCCGAGGTGCTGGTGGACGGTGCGGTTGCTTATCTGATTCGGCAGCGCGAAGACGCTGCCGACCAGATGCGCGGTGAACGCCTGATCCAGCGCTGACGCTCAGGCAGAGGCCCGCGGGCTCGTGGCAGCCCGCTCGGGATGAGCTGCGCAGCCTGCTTTTTCACCCATAACCCCGATCTGCAACCGACCAGTGCAGCAAACGCCAGAGCCCAACAGGCGGCCGGTCGGCGT
>JAJAYS010000392.1 GCA_026786065.1 Polaromonas sp. | reverse complement strand
TCGCGGGTACCGGCGCGCGCCAGCCGGATCATCAGCGCCAATTTGAATAGCGCCAGATTCACCGTTGGCAGTAGCATGTGCTTGAGTCCGTTGGCGGTCAGAAAACTCCACTCGATGCCGAACAACATGACCGTGTCACCGCGCCCGCCGGCAGGAAGCAGCCCCATATTGACGGCGAACACGAAAATCAAAATCAGGCCGATCCAGAACGATGGCACCGAAAAGCCCAGTACCGACACGCCCATGATGGCGCGGGCCGCCAAACTGTTGGGCGCGTAGCCGGCGAACATGCCCAGCGGCACGCCGAGAAGCGCGGCACCGAACACAGCCGTCAAGGTGATTTCCAACGTTGCGGGCAGGCGCGACAAAATCAGGTTGAGCACCGGCATGTTGTAGACAAAGGAGCGGCCAAAGTCGCCCGTGACCAGGCGCTGAAGAAAGTTGCCATACTGCTGCCACAGCGGCAAGTCGAAGCCATAGGCGCGAATGGTTTGTTCGCGGATCTCCTGCGTCACGTCTGGCGCGATCATCACGTCAATCGGATTGCCGACCGCGTAGACACCAATGAACACCAGGGCCGAGATGACCAGCATGACGACGGCGGCCTGCATCAGGCGCTGAATAATAAATGCGAGCACAGCTGCGGTACCGGGTTCAGTCCCAGTCGCTCATGATGAGCGCTCGGGTCTCGGCCACAGCCACTTCCCACATCGCCATCAGCTCAGCGTCGGCACGCTGGTACAAGCCGCCAAAGTTGCCGTCACCGATGAGCTTTTTCTTTTCACCCGGATCGACGCGCATGTACTTGGCGATATCAATCATCGGCTTGCGTTCGGTCGGCATGGCCACGTTGGCCAGCCGGGTCCAGGGCAGGTTTTCCATCCACGAGGCGTGCGAGGCCAGCGGATCGATTTCCTTGACTTTGGCCAGGGTCTGAGGCGCGTTCCACCAGTTGTGCCACTTGACCTGCACGCCGCGGTTGCGGTCCAGCCATTCGAGGATGGCGCCGTGTGCCGGGCCGTTGCCGCCATGACCGTTGACGATAACAATTTGCCGAAAGCCGGCGCGCACCATGTGGTCCAGGATGTCGCACATCATGGCGCACAGTGTGGACAGTCGCAGCGACACCGTGCCGGGATAGTCCACAAAGCTGGGCGTGAAACCGTAGTTGATGGTCGGGAAAACGGGTACGTTGAGCGGCTCTGCGGCCTCGAACGCGATCCGCTCGGCCAGGATCACGTCAACACACAGGCTCAGGTAGCCGTGCTGTTCGGTCGAGCCCAGCGGCAGCACCGCACGCTGGTCGTGCTTGACGTGTTCCTGCACCTGCATCCAGTTCATGTCGGCTAGTCGCATGGTCGATATTCCTTCAGGGTTTTGGCCGCCATGGCCGATGGCTGCTCGGTGCTGTCGAACATCGACAGCACCACCTTGGCCATCAGCGCCGACAGGGTTTCGCGTTCGACCAGGCTCAGCGGTGACAGCATTTCATCTTCCAGGGCCACAAAACGCGGCATGGCCTCGTCCAGGATGGCCTGGCCGATGGCCGTCAGCGTCAGGTTTTGCTGACGCCGGTCGGTCTCGCCTTCGCTACGTCCAATCAGACCCAGCTTGACGATCCGGTTAACCGCCCGGCTCAGCGTGTTCTTGGGAAATGCGGTCGAGGCGGCTATTTCGCTGGCGGTCACGCCGTCGACCAGGCCCAGGCTGTACAAGATGACGAACTCGGCCCTCGAAAGACCGAAACGCGCCTCGACCCAGCCATACAACGGGGTGTTGTAGCGCAGGCCCAGATAGTTGAAGCGCGCGGCAAATCCGCAGGGGTTGCGCCAAAGGCGCGCATGGGTGAACGTGTCCAGCCGGTAGCGCCCGAGCATCTCGGCTCCTGAACCCGTTTCCGACCCAACCGGCAGTTCTGCAGAAAATAGCGTGTTTGGTTCCAAAATGAACAGTGTTGAGTTTTGTGCCCGTATCGTACCAAACTTTTTTACCGAAGCGATCTGTAATTTGTACGACGTTTACGACTTGAAACGCTGCAATCAACTAATCATACCGATGGACTAGGCGTGTTTGTCAAAAATAAAAATAGTTCCAAAAAGTATTGACTGAAGGAAGGCGGAGGCTTAAATTCGAACCTTCAAGGCTTGCGGCATGCGCGAGACTAAACCTCAACAGGAGATTCACCATGCGTTCCTTTTTGACCGGCGTGTTCTGCGCCACTGCACTGCTGACGTCGGCGGTCGCTCAGACCCTGACCATTGGCGTGCGTGGCGGCCCCGATTCGATCGACCCGCACTTCACCGCCACCGGCACCCACGCCGAATCACTCAAGCACGTGTTCGATACGCTGGTGTGGTCCGGCGACGGGCTCGAACTCGAGCCACGGCTGGCCGAAAGCTGGAAGGTGATCAACGAAACGACCTGGGAATTCAAGCTGCGCAAGGGCGTGAAGTTTCACGACGGTTCGGACTTCACCGCACAGGATGTCAAGTTCTCGATCGAGCGCATCCCGGTGGTGTCTGGCCCGAACCCCACCACAATTTACGTGCGCCGCGTCAAGGAAGTAAAAATCATCAACCCGCTCACCGTGCTGGTGATCACCGACGGCGCGGCACCGACGTTGCCAAACGACTTCATCCGACTGTTCATCGTCTCAGCGAAGGCGGCAGCCGGCCTGACCAAGGACACCGCCAACGAGGCGTTCAATTCGGGCAAGGCAGCGGTGGGAACCGGCCCGTACAAATACGTGTCGTGGCAACCCAAGGGCGATCTGGTGCTGGACCGGTTTGACGGCTATTGGGGCCCGAAGGAGCCCTGGGCCCGCCACGTGCGCAAGGAGATCGCTAACGACGCTGCCCGTGTGGCCCAGCTCAAGGCCGGCCAGCTTGACCTGATCACCCGCGTGCCAGCCACCGACGTGGCCTCGCTCAAGCGCGATCCGAAACTCAACGTGCAGACCATTGATACGGTGTATGTCTTTAACGTCGAGCTCGATCTGCGCGACAAGCTGCAAAACGCCAGCAACAAGGATGGCTCGCCACTGACCAAGAACCCGCTGCTCGACCCACGCGTGCGCCAGGCGATTGATCTGGCCATTGATCGCAAGGGCCTGGCCGAGTTCGCGATGGAAGGCCTTGGCAAGCCGGCCAGCCAGATGGTGACGCCGTCAATCTTCGGCTTCAACAAGTCGTTGCCCGAGCGTAAATACGACCCGGCTGCCGCCAGGAAACTGCTGGCCGACGCCGGCTATCCGAATGGCTTCAAGATCCAGTTCTCGTTCACCAAGGACCGTCTGCCGGGTGATACCCAGGTCGGTACCTCGATCGCGCAAATGCTCGCAGCCATCGGCATCGATGCCTCGCCCAATGCACAACCAGCGGCGGTGTTCTTCCCGGCCCGTACCCGGGGTGACTTTTCGATGTCCATGTCCGGCTGGGGCACACTGACCGGCGAGGCGCACTACACGCTGTCGTCACTGGTGCATTCCAACGACAAGGACAAGAAAATGGGCGCCTTCAATGTGCTGAACTACAACAACCCGGAGATGGACAAGCTGCTGCAGGCCGCCGCTATCGAGATGGACGTCGCCAAGCGCCGCAAGTACCTTGAAGACGCCAATGCACTGGTTGACAAGGACAAGCAGCGCCTGCCGATCGTCGCCGTAGGTTCGGCCTGGGCGATGCAGAAGGCCAAGGTCACGATCAAGTCGCGCGTTGACGAGGACACGCTGGCGATGAACATCAAGCCGGCGAAGTAAGCCGGTGGCTGACATAGCGATTGGCCTGCATGGCGGCTGTGGAACGCTGGAGCGCAGCCTGCAAACCGAAGCAGAGTGGGCCGAGAGCCGCGAGCACCTGGCCCTGGCCCTGCGTGCGGGCTGGACGATTCTGCGCGCCGGTGGGTCAGCCCTTGACGCGGTGCAAGCCACCGTGGTGGTGATGGAGGACAGCCCGCATTTCAACGCCGGCCATGGTGC
>JAJAYS010000391.1 GCA_026786065.1 Polaromonas sp. | reverse complement strand
CGCGTTGCCAGGTCGGCCAGCGCCCGCATGCCAGCGCCATCGGCTGCGGCAAAGCCAAAATGCGCGGCCGCGCTGGCCAGGCGGGCAAGGTGCAGCGGGGCGTGGCGGTAGTGGCCGCTGACCAGGGCCAGTGTTTCCAGCAGCTCAAACGGCTGGCTGGCGCGTTCAACGAAGGCGCGTTTGTGTTGCCATTCACGCCACTCGCCTTCAGCCGTGGCGTCGGCCGTGATGCCGCTGCCCGTGCTGCAGCGCAGCACCCGGTGGCGGGCGGTGACGGTGCGGATGGGCACATTGAACGTGGCGTGCAGGCCGCCCCCGGCCACGGGCCGCACTACACCCACTGCGCCGCAGTACACGCCCCGCGGCGCGGGCTCCAGCGCTTTGATGATCTGCATGGCCTGCACCTTGGGCGCGCCGGTGACGGATCCGCAGGGGAACAGCGCTGAAAACACGTCGGCCAGGGTGCAGCCAAGGCGGGTGGTGGCTGTCACGTCAGAGGTCATCTGCCACACGCTGGGCAGCGCCTGGGTTTGGAACAAACGCGGCACTTGCACGCTGAAAGGCTGGGCCACGCGCGACATGTCATTGCGCAGCAGGTCCACCACCATCACGTTTTCAGCGCGTTCCTTGGGGGATGTGCGCAGGGCTTGGGCCTGGTCGGCGTCGTCAATGGCATTCACGCCACGCGGGGCGGTGCCCTTCATGGGGCGCGCCAGCAACTGACCGGCGAGCGCGTCGGCCAGGTTCCAGTCGAAAAACAGCTCGGGCGAAACCGACAGCACCTGCTCGCCGCCCAGGTTCAGCCACGCGGCGTAACCGCCGGGTTGGGCGCGCTGCAGCGCGGCGAACAGGGCGCGGGTGTCGCTTTGGCCATCGTCGTCATCTAGTGAGTTGACAGCCAACCTGCCCGTCATGGGCGCGGTGAAGTTGACCTGGTACACATCACCACGCTGAATGGCCGCGTGGATGGTGGTCATGGCCGCGTCGAAGACCGGGCGTTGCAGGGTGGGCTGCCAGGTGGCATGGGCCGCTGTGGCGTCGGGGTCTGCCGCTGGCCATGGAAGGGGCTGGTCATAGACCGCAAAACAGGCCAGCGGCCCGTCAGGTGCGTGCACGCTCAGCGCGGCGTCGAAGGCGGCTGCTGCCTCATACCGCATGCTGCCGACACACCACAGACCGCGCTGGGCCGCCTGCTGCACCGCATCCAGCAGCGGGCGCAACTGGGCGGGTGTGTGCGCCAGCAGGGTCTGCAGTGGCTGACCGAAGGCATGGCGCCGCCGGGGGCCGTCAGCATTCTGCGGGTCGGCAAAGTCAATGAGCGCGGTGATGCCAGTGGCACCTGAAGTGCGTGCGCTGCCCGCCATCAGGCTGCGCCGATGCCCGGCACCAGGCCGGAATCTGTGCCGGACGCGTTTTTAAACACCGACCCGGCCGTGAAGGCCAGCATCCGGTCAATCGGCTGGCGTGCCCGCAGGCCCAGCGCCGGGTCAATGTGGATTTCATTTGTACCCAGCTCCAGCACCTGGGCCAGCCCGGCCAGCCCGTTCATGGCCATCCACGGGCAGTGCGCGCAGCTTTTACATGTGGCGCTGTTGCCTGACGTGGGCGCTTCAATGAAGGTTTTGCCGGGGTTCAGCGTGCGCAGCTTGTGCAGCATGCCGTTGTCGGTGGCCACGATGAACTCGGGTGCGTCCAGCAGGCGTGCAGCTTTCAAAATGGCCGAGGTGGACCCCACGGCATCAGCCAGGGCAATGACGTCGGCGGGTGACTCGGGGTGAACCAGCACTTTCGCCAGTGGGTGGGCGCGCTTCAAGGCTTCAAGTTCAAAGCCCTTGAACTCGTCGTGCACGATGCAGGCACCGTTCCACATCAGCATGTCGGCCGCGGTTTCACGCTGGATGTATGCGCCCAGGTGTTTGTCCGGGGCCCACAGGATTTTGCGGCCCTGGTCCATCAGGGCGCGCACGATGTCCAGCGCGCAGCTGGAGGTCACCACCCAGTCGGCCCGCGCCTTCACGGCGGCGCTGGTGTTGGCGTACACCACCACCGTGCGGTCGGGGTGGGCATCACAAAATGCGGTGAACTCGGCTGTGGGGCAACCCAGGTCCAGGGAACAGGTAGCGTCCAGGTCGGGCATCAGCACGCGTTTTTCGGGGGACAGGATCTTGGCCGTTTCACCCATGAAACGCACGCCGGACACCACTAACGTCTGCGCTGCGTGGTCACGACCAAAACGGGCCATTTCCAGCGAGTCACTGACCAGCCCGCCGGTTTCTTCAGCCAGGTCCTGCAGGTCGGGGTGCACGTAGTAATGCGACACCATCACTGCGTTGCGCTCTTTAAGCAGGCGGCGAATGCTGTCTTTGAGGGCGGCGCGCTGTACCGGCCCAGGCTCTACCGGAACACGCGCCCAGGCATGCCGGGTATCGCACGCCGGCTGTTCGTATTGAACCTCGATCACTTTGCTCATGCCGGCCTCTTATAACCCTTGGAATCGCATTGAAAAGTCCGTGGCCTCGACATCCTTCGTCAGGCCTCCCACCGAAATCCGGTCCACGCCGGTTTCTGCAAGGGCACGCAGGCCCTCCAGCGAGACGCCGCCCGATATTTCCAGCACAGCGCGGCCGGCGTTCAGGCGAACCGCTTCGCGCAAGGCGGGCAAATCCATGTTGTCCAGCAGCACCATGCTGGCGCCGGCGTTTAGCGCCTCGTCGAGCTGGGCCAGGGTTTCGATCTCAATCTGCACAAAGTTCGCCTGCGCAGCCACCCGCGCCGCAGCCTGCAGCGCCGCTGTCACGCCGCCGGCAGCCGCAATGTGGTTTTCTTTTATCAGCACCGCGTCGTGCAGGCCCATCCGGTGGTTGGTGCCGCCACCAGTGCGCACCGCGTACTTCTGCGCCATGCGCAGGCCGGGCAGGGTTTTGCGGGTGTCCACGATGCGCGCCCGAGTGCCCTTGACGGCCGCGACATACTGCGCCGTCTTGGTCGCCACCGCGCTGAGCAACTGCAAAAAGTTGAGTGCGGTGCGCTCGGCGGTCAGCAAGGCTCTGGCCTGTCCCTGCAGTTCGAGAATCACCTGATTGGCGGCACAGCGCTCGCCGTCCCGGACATGCCAGCGCAGTTGCGCCTGCGGGTCGAGTGCAAGCACGGCCGCCTCGACCCACGCCTGGCCGCACAGTACGGCGTTCTCGCGGACGAGCACATGCGCCTGGCAGCGCCTTCCCGCATCTATCAAATCCGCTGTCAGGTCGCCGGTGCCCACATCTTCTGAAAGGGCCCGCTGCGCATCAATTTGCGCCAGCCTGCTTATCGCCTCACCCGCCAAACCATCTGATTTTTTCATAACGAATTTGAATATAGACTGCCATGATTGTTGCTGGTTTGTGAGCCGGGAAACGCTCTACCCCCGACACTCCAGCGGTTTTCAGGCTTTGCTTGAATCCAGAATACACGTCATTCGCCGGTAAAGATGGCCTGATTCGCCAAAGAAAATGACCCGATTCGTCGCTGCAAATGGCCCGATTCGCCCGCGCTGGAACGCACCGCGCGCCCCCATTTTTCACCAAAGACCCATGAACAACTCGTCGATGATTCAGCGCAGCCTGCGCCATGTGTGGCACCCGTGCACGCAGATGAAACTGCACGAGTCGCTGCCGCCGGTGCCGATAGCCAGAGCCGACGGCGTGTGGCTCTATGACTTCGATGGCCGGCGCTACCTTGACGGCATCAGCTCCTGGTGGGTCAACCTGTTCGGCCACGGCCACCCGTACATCAAGGCGGCGCTGCGCGCGCAACTCGACACGCTCGACCATGTGATGCTGGCCGGCTTTACGCACCAGCCGGTGGTGGAGCTGTCGGAGCGGCTCGCCGCGCTGACCGGCCTGGGTCATGCCTTCTACGGCAGCGACGGCGCCAGTGCCACCGAAATCGCGCTGAAGATGAGCGCGCACTACTGGCGCAACACCGGCAAGCCCGAAAAGTCCCGCTTCATCGGCGTGGCGGGCGGCTACCACGGCGAAACCGTCGGGGCGCTGGCGGTGACCGACATCGCGCGGTTCCGCGCAGCCTATGCGCCGCTGGTGCGGCTGGCAGCCACCGTGCCCAGCCCCGATGCACGCGGTGCCGCTCCCCGCGAAAGCGCTGCCGAGGTCGCGCGGCGGGCCGCAACCGGCCTGCATAGCTGGCTGGAGCAGCACCATGCCGAGACGGCCGCATTGATTGTTGAGCCGATGGTGCAGTGTGCGGCTGGTATGGCCATGCACGATGCCGCTTACCTGCGTCAGGCTCGCGCGCTGTGTGACCGCTATGGCGTGCATTTGATTGCCGACGAAATCGCCACCGGGTTTGGCCGTACCGGCACGATGTTCGCGCACCAGCAGGCCGGCATCCGGCCCGATTTCATCTGTCTGTCCAAAGGGCTCACCGGCGGCACGCTGCCGCTGTCGGCCGTGTTGACGACCGATGCGGTGTACGCAGCGTTCTACGACGATGAGCTGTCCCGCGGTTTTTTGCATTCGCACTCCTACACCGGCAACCCGCTGGCCTGCCGCGCTGCGCTTGCAACGCTCGACCTGTTTGAGCAAACCGATGCGCTGGCCCGCAACCGGGTGCTGGCCCAGACCGTCACGCAGGCTATTGCGCCGTTGACGGCCCACCCGCGCATCCGCAATGCGCGCCAGCTCGGCATGATCTGGGCTTGGGACGCCGATACCGCCATGCCGCAGTTTTCGCAGCGCTTTCATCAGCACGCGCTGGCGCACGGTGTGCTGCTGCGGCCCATCGGCAACACGATTTACGCCATGCCGCCTTATGTTTTGGCGGACGACACCGCCAGCCACCTGGCACGCGGCGCGCTGGCGGCGCTCAGCGCCACGCTGGCCGAAGAAGGGCGCGGCCAATGACCGGCGGGTCCGCGGCGGGCGTGTCGTACTTCGTCACCGGCACCGACACCGGCGTCGGCAAGACGCTGGTCAGCGCCGGGCTGCTGCACACGCTGGCCCGCCAGCACCGGCGGGTCGTCGGCATGAAAGCCGTCGCGGCCGGGGGGCTGATGATGGTGGACGGCGTGTTCGTCAACGACGACGTGCTGGCGCTGCGCGCCGCATCAACCTGCCGCGTGCCGGCCGAACTGGACAACCCGGTTCTGCTGCGCGAGCCGGTGTCACCGCACCTGGCAGCCCGGTACGAAGGCGTGGACATCGACATCGCGCACATCGTCCGGTGCCACAAGCTGTTGCTGACGCTGGCCGACGCAGTGGTCGTCGAAGGCGCCGGTGGCTTTCTGGTTCCGCTCTCCAGCACCACCACCGGCGCCGACCTGGCCCAGGCGCTGAATCTGCCGGTGCTGCTGGTGGTCGGGCTGCGGTTGGGCTGCCTTAACCACGCGCTGCTTACCGCCGAGGCGATTGCCGCGCGCGGGCTCAAGCTGGCCGGCTGGGTCGCCAACCACATCGACCCCTTGATGCTGGCGCAGGCGGAAAACATCGCTTTTCTGCAGCAGCGGCTGGCTGCGCCGCTGCTGGGTGTCGTGCCGCATCAAAGCGCCCCCGATGCCCGATCGGTGAATTTGACCTTGCCATGACGGCGCCGCGCAGTGCCTCATGGCTGGACGACTTCTCCACGCGGCTGGCCGGGCTGGACGCGCAGCACCTGCGCCGCACCCGCCGCGTCGTCCGGCCATTGGTCGGCGCCTACCTCGAAGTCGATGGCGAACGCTTGCTGGGGTTTTGCAGCAACGACTACCTCGGTCTCGCCGACCACCCTGCGCTGGTCGCAGCGGCCTGCGCCGGTGCCCAGACGTATGGCGTCGGCGCTGGCGCATCGCCACTGGTCAGCGGCCACAGCCCGGCCAACGCGGCGCTGGAGCCGCAGCTTGCGGCGTTCGCCGGTCTGCCTCGGGCACTGTATTTTTATGCCGGCTATGCGGCCAACGCCGGCATCGTTCCGGCTTTGGTCAGCGAGGGCGACGCGGTGTTTTGCGACGCGCTGAACCACGCTTGCCTGATCGACGGTGCGCGGCTGTCCAAGGCGCGCATTCACCGCTACCCGCATGCCAACCTGGCCGCACTGGAGTGCGATCTGGCCGCCAGCCCGGCGCCGCGCAAGCTGATCCTTACCGACGCGGTCTTCAGCATGGACGGCGACATCGCCGATGTGCCAGGGCTGCTGGCGCTGGCCGAGCACCACGACGCGCTGCTGCTGATCGACGACGCCCACGGCTTCGGTGTCATCGGGCCACAGGGGCGTGGCTGCGCAGCCCATTTCAATTTGCACGGTGGCGCTGCCTCGCCGCGACTGCTGTACATGGCCACGCTGGGCAAGGCGGCCGGTGTTGCCGGGGCGTTTGTCGCGGGCAGCGAGGCACTGATCGAATGGTTGCTGCAAACATGCCGCAGCTACATTTTTGCGACCGCCCCACCGGCGATGCTGGCGAGCGCGCTGCAGGCCAGCCTGCAACTGATAGAACATGCGGACCACCGGCGCAGCCACCTGCAGGCGCTGATTGCCCGGCTGCGCAGCGGCCTCGCCAGCAGCCTGCAGCACGGCGATTGGCAGCTTGGCGAATCGGTCACCGCGATTCAGCCGCTGCGCATCGGCAGCAATGCCGCGGCGCTGGCGGCAATGGCCGGTCTGCGCCAGCGTGGGCTGTGGGTACCAGCAATTCGCCCGCCGACGGTGCCGGCCGGCACGGCGCGCCTGCGCATCGCGCTGTCGGCCCGGCACACCCTGGCCGATGTGGACCGGCTGGTTCAGGCGCTGTGCGAACTGGCGCCGCATCCGCAGGCCTGAGCCGCCGCGCTGCTGGGTAAACTGGTGCCCGAATGAGCGGCAGGTGGCAATCCCCTTGCCGGTCTGCGATAGAGCATTTTTACCGCGCCCGAGGTTCTGCCCTGGTTGCCGCAGCCCAGTCGAACTTTTTCAACCCATCCGGAATCCCCGCCATGTCCTCTGTTCTGGAACAAGCCCTGACTTTCCACGCCCCGCGCCCCGGGCCCACGCCCGCTGCACAAGGCCCCTGGAGCGTCGATGCGGTCGAAGCACTGTTCAACCTGCCGTTTCCCGAGCTGATGCACCAGGCGCAGACCGTCCACCGCGCCCATTTCGATCCGACCCGGGTCGAATTCGCGACGCTGCTGTCGGTCAAGACCGGCGGCTGCCCGGAAGACTGCAATTACTGCCCGCAGGCCGCCCGCTTCGACACCGGCGTCGAGGCCAGCAAGCTGATGGAGCCAGCCGAAGTGCGCATTGCCGCCCAGCGCGCCAAAGACGCGGGGGCCACCCGCTTTTGCATGGGCGCGGCCTGGCGTTCGCCGAAAGACCGTGACATCGAAAAAGTCGCCGAACTGGTTCGCACCGTCAAGGCGCTGGGCCTGGAAACCTGCGCCACGCTCGGCATGCTCGAAGACGGCCAGGCGCAGACGCTGCAGGGCGCCGGCCTTGACTACTACAACCACAACCTCGACAGCGCCCCCGATTTTTACGGCAACGTCATCACCACGCGCCAGTACCAGGACCGGCTTGACACACTGGCCCGGGTGCGCAGCGCCGGTGTCAAGGTGTGCTGCGGCGGCATCGTCGGCATGGGCGAGACGCGTCGCCAGCGCGCCGGGCTGGTGGCCGAGCTGGCCAACCTGACGCCCCACCCCGAATCGGTTCCAATCAACAACCTCGTCAAGGTCGAAGGCACGCCGCTGGCCGACCAGGCTGACCTCGACCCGTTTGAATTCGTCCGCACGATTGCGGTTGCCCGCATCACCATGCCGACCGCCCGCGTGCGGCTCTCCGCCGGCCGCCAGCAAATGGGCGACGGCGTGCAGGCGCTGTGCTTTCTGGCCGGCGCCAATTCGATTTTTTATGGCGACAAGCTGCTGACGACCGGCAACCCCGATACCGAAGCCGATGTGCGCCTGCTTGAGCGGCTTGGTATGCGCCGCGCTGCTCCGGCCTGATGCCGGCGGCACGCGAACCAGCCAAGCGCCGACCCAACCAGAGACCCGCACACCATGAGCGCTGAAACGACTCCGCCAGCCACGCCCTACGGCACGCTCGCCCGGGCCGCCGTGCCGTCGGCGCGCAAGCCGGTCAGCCTGCCGCGCCTGCGCGAGCTGCACGCTGCCGGCGAAAAAATCACCATGCTGACGGCCTATGACGCGACCTTCGCCGCGGTTGCGGACGCCGCCGGCGTCGAGTGCATTCTGGTCGGCGACTCGCTCGGCATGGTCTGCCAGGGGCTGACCAGCACCGTCGGTGTGACGCTGGAGACGATGCGCCACCACACCGAATGCGTCGCCAACGGCCTGCGCCGCTCGCACGGCGTAGCCTGGCTGATCGGCGACCTGCCCTTTGGCAGCTACCACGAGTCCAAAGAGCAGGCGCTGCGCAGCGCGGTTGTGTTGATGCAGGCCGGCGCCCACATGGTCAAGCTCGAAGGCGGCGGCTGGACCGCCGACGTGGTGCGCTTTCTGGTCGAACGCGGCATCCCGGTGTGCGCGCACCTCGGGCTGACGCCGCAAACCGTGCATGCGCTCGGCGGCTACCGCGTGCAGGGCAAGACCGACGAGGGCGCTGCGCGCCTCAAACGCGAGGCGCACGAGTTGCAGGACGCGGGCGCGGCTCTGCTGGTGCTGGAGATGGTGCCGGCGGCGCTGTCGGCCGGGCTGACCCAGACCCTGACCCACTGCCCGACCATCGGCATAGGCGCGGGAAGCGCCACCGCCGGCCAGGTGCTGGTGCTGCACGACATGCTGGGCATGAACCTCGGCAAGATGCCGCGTTTCGTCCACAACTTCATGCAGGACGCCGGCAGTGTGCGCGGCGCCATCGAAGCCTATGTGCAGGCCGTCAAGGCGGTGCGCTTTCCGGTGGATGCGGTCCATGCGTGGTAGGCCCACCGTGGCAGTAAAAAGAATATTCCATGCAAACCGTCCACACCATCGCCGACCTGCGCGAAGCGCTGAGCCCCTTCAAATGCCCGGCTTTCGTTCCAACGATGGGCAATCTGCACGACGGCCACATCGCGCTGGTGCGGCAGGCCAAGCCGCTCGGAGACGTGACGGTTTCCAGCATCTTTGTCAATCGGCTGCAATTTGCACCGCACGAAGACTTTGACAGCTACCCGCGTACGCTGGCGGCCGATGCGGAGCGGCTGCAGGCGGCGGGTTGCGACGTGCTGTTCGCGCCACGCGAGCAGGAGCTGTATCCCCAGCCGCAAACCTACCGCGTGCACCCGGCCAGCGACCTGAGCGACATCCTAGAAGGCCACTTCCGCCCGGGGTTTTTCATCGGCGTCAGCACGGTGGTGCTGACACTCTTTTCCTGTGTCTATGCCGGTATGCCAAACGGTGTGGCTGCGTTTGGCAAAAAGGACTACCAGCAGGTGATGGTGGTGCGCCGCATGGTGCAGCAGTTCGCGCTGCCCATCCGGATTCTGGCCGGCGAAACCCAGCGCGCGCCCGACGGGCTGGCGCTGTCGTCACGCAACGGCTACCTGAGCGCCAGCGAACGCAAGGAGGCGGTGCAGCTCGCCCTGGCGCTGCACGAACTCGGCACGCTGGCCGGAACGGCGGGGCCGGCGGAGTTGCCGGCGCTTGAAGCCCGGGCGATGCAGGCGCTGGCGCGGCGCGGCTGGAAGCCGGACTACCTGACGGTGCGCCGGCGCAACGACCTGTTGCCGCCGCAGGCCGGCTTGCCCGCAGAGCCGCTGGTGGTGCTCGGTGCGGCCAAACTCGGCAACACCCGGTTGATCGACAACCTTGAAATCTGAGCCGGTCACGGCGACACTTCGCAGCCAATTTTTTAAGAGTTTTCGGCTATTAGCCCAGCAAATACGGGCGTCAACAGCTATGAAACTTATAGCGACGCCCAAACCCCCATGACCAATGCAGTGCCCTTCACGCGCCGCACTGTGACCGCCCTGACCATCGGGCTGCTTGCGAGCCTGCTGGCATTGCCCGCCGCCGCTCTGGCAGGCGAGCCGTGGAGCGGCGTCGTCACCTGGGTTGCCGACGGCGATACGCTGCGCGTCAAGCCCGCGTCGGGCGGCGCGCCGGTCAGCGTCCGCATTCGGGACATCGATGCGCCCGAGATCTGCCAAAGCGGCGGTGCGGCGTCGCGCGAGGCGCTTAATGGACGGGTCCGGGGTCGTGCGGTAAAGGTCAGCGGCAAGGCGCGCGATGCTTATGGCCGACTTGTCGCTGGTGTCACCGTGGACGACCAGGACGTAGGGCAGTGGATGGTGTTGCAGGGCCAGGCTTGGGCCACAGGCCGGCGTCCCGGCACCGGTTTGTATGCGGTGCAGCAGGCTCAGGCCCAAGCGGCCCGTCGCGGGATCTTCGGGCTGCATCCAGGTGCTGGCGCTCCGGTTTCGCCAGCGGTGTTTCGCAAGCAGCACAAGTCCTGCTACCGATAGGCTACCGATAGACGCCCGATGAGCGAGCGCAGTCAAAAACAAACCGCGCAAAAAAACAGCCCGCAACGGATGCTGCAGGCTGCTTTCGGAACCGGGTCGACCTACCCCGCGAGCGCACGCGGGGCCGGGTGCGGCAACGAAGCCGAACCGGATGGCCAGAGTCGATTACGGACGCACAGTGATGTCGTTGCGCACACTTCTAACGTTCTTCACACCGCGGGCCAAAGTCTCGGCCTGGGCCTTCTCGGAGGCCGACTTGGCAAAGCCGGAAAGCTGAACCACGCCATTGAGCGTCTCAACGCTGATCGACGTCGCTGCGACGGTCTTGTCTTCAACGTATTTGGCTTTGACGGCAGCGGTAATGGCCGTGTCATCGACATAAGCGCCAGCGGTGGACTGACCGCGCCCGACAGCACAGCCGCTGCCGATGATGGTGATGCCGGCCAGTGCGGCGAAAGCGATTGCGCGAGCGTATTTCATAGTGGAATTCCTCATTGAATTGTTGAATGTAGCCAGTGCAAAGTTGAAGTTGCCAACCGACCTGCGGCACCACACAGGTCAATTTGCCGTGTTGCGATGCGCCTTATTTTTCCAGCCAGTCGCTCAGCTCGTCAGCGTGTTCTTCTTCTTCGGCAAGGATGTGTTCAAGCATCCGGCGGGTGGTCGGATCCTTGTCGCCGATCAGCGTGATCATCTGGTGGTAGGTTTCCACCGCAATGCGCTCGGCCACCAGGTTGGCCCGAATCATGGCTTGCAAGTCCTTCGACTCGTCGTAGTCGGCATGGCTGCGGCCGCTCAAGCTGTCCGGAGAAAAGTCAGGCTCGCCACCGAGCTGGACGATGCGTTCGGCAATCGCATCGGCATGCGCCGATTCTTCGTTGGCATGAACCAAAAATTCTTCCGCGATCTTGGGTGAGGCAACGCCCCTGGCGGTGAAATAGTGGCGCTTGTAGCGCAGCACGCAGACCAACTCGGTCGCCAGGGCGTCGTTTAGCAACTTGACGATGGCGTCGCGATGCTGCCCGTAGGCGGGGGTAACTGCACCGTCTTCGAGACTCTTGCGGGCCGCTTCGATGGCGGACTCGTCCAGCTGCAGGGAGTCGGAATCGGCTCTGGAAACAGGGGAAGGCATTTTTTTCATAAGGCTCGAATTTTAGTTGAAGGTTTTTTGGTTGAAGGGTTGGGGCGGGTCGAAAGCATGGACAGCAGCACCCCGGGGGTGGTCGCCGACTTGACCGCCGCGAGCAGCAAGCCGCCAATCGACACCAGCCGCCAGGGACGAATCAATACCGCAGCCGCACCGATGGCCACCGCAATGCCCAACACCTGAACAGGCCGGCGTGCGGCATAACGATCAAAAAAGGGCCGCGCCACCTCTAACGCAGCATGGGCCGGGTGATGGCGCCACCATGTCTGAACCGCATAGCCCATCGCTGAAAAAGCATTGCCCTCTTTGACAGGAGGCTCGACTTCGGCGCCGGACGGGTACTGCTCTTCAGGGGGCTCCGCACGCGACCTGTCGTCTCGCGCCATAAGACGAACGAAAGCCTTCCGGCTGATCGTCAGCTTTTCTTGGGGCGTTAGGGAAGTTGCCGGGTCGGACATGATGGCTCCAGGCTTCAGGACACAGCCCGCAGCGCCTCGACGTCGCTGGCCACTTGGGCCTTCAACTCGGGAAAGCGTTCGCTCTGCCACGGCTTCATCGCCCGGAGCACCGCTGCGACGGCCAGCAGCAAGGCCGCACCCGGTACCGCGACCAAGCCCCAGTGGAACTGGTTCTGAATCAGTCCAAGCATCACCGCTATGCCCGCCAGCGCCAGAAAGATGGCTCCTGCAATGACCGCAACCGCCCAGGATGCTGCGCGCGTCACCAGATCCTTGGCCATATCGCCCGCCTCGATCCGAACCAGCTCGGCGTAGGCCGAAACGTGGTCGACTACCAGATCAGGGCGCTTGACCAGCGTGGAAAAAAGCGGATGCAGCATGAAAAGGGAGAAGTCTTTTTTTAAAGGGTTGCGGCGAGCGCCAGCGATCAACAAAGGCAAAGAGTCGACAGCCGGTTGGTGCGTGATGCAGGTCGCCAGACCAGATCAGTAGCGCGTGCCGCGTCGCTCGCGGGTCGTCGCTGCAATCAGCAAGGCCACGCCGGCGCCGACTGCGGCCGCGATCAGCACCGCGCGCAGCGGTTGCTCGGCGACGTATCGACCTGTGGCTGCACTCGCTTGATTCAGCGATTGCTGCGCACGGTGCCGCGCCTCGGAGGCCATGTCGAAACTCTGCCGGGCCAGCTTCTGCGCGGTTTCGGCCAGCTTGTCCACCATCGGATCGACACGGCTGTGCATGCTGCGCACTGTATCCTCAGCTCCTTCAAGGGCGCTGTTGGCGAATTGGCGTGTGGACTCGAGTGCGCGGTGCGCCGCACCGGACGCTTCATCAACAGCTTGGTGTCCGGCTGCCGCGGTGTCACGGCTGGTTTTTGAAAAAGGTGTGTTCATAACGGTTGTTCCTTGGTAAATCGACGGGTTATGACATCGACTGGTTTAAAAATAGGGCGGGCAACTATGTGCCGATTCTCACCCCGGGAAAGGACCTGATCGCCTCCCTGAAAGGGCGCCAGCAGGCGCACGGGCGGGTCACTTCTTGCGCAGCAGGCTCACAACGAAACTGACAATCGCAAGAATTACGAATACGAAGAAAAGAATCTTGGCGATCTCGACCGCACCGGCCGCAATCCCGCCAAAACCGAAGACGGCCGCAATGAGCGCGATGACAAGAAAAATGACGGCGTAGTTCAACATGGCTGTTCCCCTCAGTGGATAAAAGCAGATGTATTCCTGAAACACCTCTTGCAAGAGTAAGGATTACCGGAGGTTTGGGTCATCGGCTTCTGCGCTGTAGCCCTGTCAGTACTGGCGGGCGCCTAATGTAGGAGCGGGCCGATTCTTTGCCCGACCTTGCAAGCACCTTTTTGGCCTTGAAAACGGGGGCTGAAAAAGGCTTGTCCGCCTTGGGGGAAACGGTGGCCCGGCAGCTGCCATAGGACGCGTTCAGTGGTCCTTTGGGAGCGCCGCAGCAATGCGCGCGCCAGCACCCGGCGCCGACGTTACCGTCAGGCTCCCGCCAGAGGCTTCGACCCGGTGACGCATGCCTGCCAGCCCGTGCGTTCCGGCGCCAAGCCGGTCCGGAGAAAAACCCTTGCCGTTGTCTTTGACGTCGATGTGAAGAAAGCCTTCCGCGTTCCGCAGCGTGATGTCAACCCGGGTGGCTTCGGCATAATTGCCAATGTTGGTCAGCGATTCCTGCACCAGCCGGTACACCGTCAGTTGCGCGGCGCCGCCGATCTCGACCGCCTCAAGTTGGGTGGCTATCACCAGACCGGACTGGTCCTCGAACTCGCGCGCCAGAATCTCCAGCGAGGCGACCAGTCCCAAGTGCGACAGTGAGGATGGTCGCAGGTCCTCGACGATCCGCCGCTTCAGGGCGATGCCGGTGTTGAGCGTTGCAATCAGGTGCTCAAGCCTTTCGGAAACCTCCGGAAGGCTCTTTCCCAGCCGCGCCTTGAGCCGCGCCACATCAAGTTTGGCGGCGGTCAAGAGCGCACCGAGTTCGTCGTGCAGCTCCCGTGCAAGATGACCGCGTTCGTCCTCCCGCACGTTTTGCAGATGGGTGGCGAGTTCGGTCAGGATGGCGGTGCGCTCGCGCACCTGCGTTTCAAGCAGGTCGCGCTCACCCTGCAAAGCCTTTTGTTCGCGCAGCCCGGCTTCAAGCAGGTCCCGGCTTTGCCGCAAGTACAGATAAAAGGCCAGCAGACCGAGCAGGGCCATAAGCGGAATGCCGGCGCGCGAGAGTTTCAGCGTGCGCTCGATTTGGGCTTCCCCAAGGTCGCTCCGGTGGCTGCTGCTCGCGCTCAGCTTGGCTGTCTGTTCGCGAATCAGGTTCATCTGGTCCAGCCCGACATCGACAGGAAGCACAAACTTCCGGCTGTCGCCCTGCACCGCCTGACGCATGCGCACTGTCTGATCAAGCTCGGCGAGTTTCCGAGAGACATCGCGCGAGAGCGCCGCCAGCTCCTGCATGTCTGCAACATGGGGGCCCAAACGGGCTCGCAACACTTCAAGCGTCGTGTTGATGGAGCGCAGCGCCGCATCGTAGGCGTCAAGATGCCTGGCACTGCCCGTAAGCAAAAACCCGCGCTGCCCACTTTCTGCAGCAAGCAACTGCTGCGTCAACATGACGATGTGCTGCTGTGTGGTGGCCTCTTGTTCAATCTCCGCAATGGCGCTGGAAGAACGCTGAAACGTGGTTTCTTCAATAAACAATAGCAAAAAGACAGCCAGCACGGCCAACGGCAAGCTGACGGCAAGCCTGGGCATGGAAAAACTTTTCAAGAGAGACTCCGTCGATCTCGACGCTGAAAATTTCGACAATAATGAGGCGGCGGCAGAACTTGGCCGAGCGGATACAGTCGCGAACCGATTTCCGTCTTTGTCGCCCGAATTTTCAGCAGCTTTAGAAAGAATCCAACATGATCAAAATCGGAATCGTCGATGACCACGCCATCGTACGCTCGGGACTCAAGCAATTTTTTTCCGATCAGGTTGACCTGCGTGTAGTCGGAGAAGCCGGAAGTGGCCGAGAGGCCATTGATCTGGTGCGCAACGTGGAGCTTGACATTCTGGTGATGGATCTTTCTATGCCTGGCCAAAGCGGCATCGACGCGCTGGCAATGATCCGGGCAAAAGCCCCTGACGTCGGCATTCTTATTTTGAGCGGCTACCCGGAAGAGCACTATGCGGTGAATCTGATTCGCCAAGGCGCCAGTGGCTATCTGAACAAGGAATGCGACCCATCGGAGATCGTCGATGCCATTCGCGTGATCTCGCTCGGCAAGCGCTACATCACACCGGCTGTGGCGGAACTGCTCGCTCAGCAACTCAATCGTCCGAACGACGTCGCTTCGCACGAGCAGCTTTCCGAAAGGGAGTTTCAGGTTTTCCTGAAATTGGCCAAAGGCGAAACGGCCGGCGATATTGCCAAGGCGCTTTCGTTGAGCGTCAAAACCGTCAGCACCTATCGCACGCGCGTGATGGAGAAAATGAGCCTCGCTTCCAACAGCGATCTCACGTACTACGCCCTCAAGAACAAGCTGATCGATTGAGAGCATGCCGCTGACCCGACGCGCGTCAGGTCAGCGCGTGGGTCTGGGCGACGCAGTAATCGACCAGCGCGTCGATCTCATTGGATTTATCAAACACCGCGTCCACACCAAGTTGGGCGCAGCGCTGACGAATGTCAGGGGTGGCATAGTTGCTTAACACCACCACCTTTTGATTGGCACCGCGCTCGCGGCAAGCTGATAAAACACCCAGACCGCTGCCCTGGCGCAAAAACAAATCGACGATAGCGAGATTCCAGCCTGCTGGATTCTCCTGGAGCCAAACCTTTCCCTCGTTCTCCGTTTCCGCGGTGCCTACGGCATCTATCGATGCGAGTTCCTCAAGGGTGCCTATGAGGTTCTCCCGGATCGTCGGGTTGTCTTCGACAATAAATGTTTTTAGTCTCACTGCTCACTTCCGGGTAGCGGGAATCGGGTACAGGTCGTCGGGGCTTTGTATAACAATTCCAGGTGCCCTCAATTTTGGCGCCGCAGAGAGTCAGCCCATCGTTTGAAAAATACCGTTTTCGCAGCGCGATTGTGACAGGGCGCCTGAGGCGCACCTGTAGGCGTTGTCCGACCTCGTGCAACGGCTTCTTGGCGTCACAACCTGACACAGGCTGCAGTCAGTGGATGACCTTAAAAAAAAACACCAGAGCGCACACTCGACACAGTGATTTCCGATGAGCGGGTCACCAATTGCCAACCGTATTTTACGAATGGCGTAGTGGTCAACAGCCCGAACTCGCAGCCCACCCCGATGCTGCGCAGCGGCATTTCTGAAACGGTCTGAATGAAATCTGCCTCAGTCCTGAGAACAACTTGGTACAAACTGCTGTTTGTCGCGGTGTTGCTGCTTGTGCTTCTGGCTGTTCTTGTGGTTTTCTTTCCGTGGGACTTGTTGCGGGAACCCATCAACCGGCGCGTATCTGCGCAGATTGGGCGTCACTTTGAGATCACCCGCCGACTCGACGTCAAGCTCGGACGCATTACGACGGTATTTGCAGACGGCATCACAGTTGCCAACCCGCCTTGGGCGCGTGCGCCATTCTTGTTAAAGGCGGACTCTGCAGAAATAGACGTGCGCCTTTGGCCCTTGCTGACCGGCAAGGTTGTGATTGCGCGTATCTCGGTCAAGAGCCCGCAGGTCGGCCTGGAGGCTAACGAGCAGGGCCAACGCAGTTGGGTCTTGTCGCGCGACGCCTCTGACACAGGATCCGCCCCAGAAATAGGGGAGGTGGTTGTTGACACCGGCACGCTGAGCTACCTCGCTCCCGCGCAGGGGGCCGACATCGAGCTGCTTTTTTCACTGGCTCCTGAAAGTGGGTCCAGCATGCCCCTTGTTTACAGCGCGAAGGGCCGATGGCAAACGGAGCCGTTCTCGGCCAGCGGACGTACCGGTGGCGTGCTTCGCCTTTCGCGCGATCTCAATTCGCGCTTCCCGATAGAGGTCGAGGCCCGCGTCGGCACCACCAGACTAAAAGCCAAAGGCTCGGTGACCGACCTTGCAAGGTTGTCTGCCCTTGAGGCGAGTTTTGACCTGCAGGGCCAGAACCTGGAGGCGCTCTACCGGATCGCCGGTGTGGCATTACCGGCCACCCCGCCTTACAAGCTGCGCGGGGAGGTTAAAAAGCAGGATGCTCTTTGGACTTTGTCACAGATTGAGGGAATTCTTGGGAATTCCGATATGAGCGGCAATCTGACGTTCGACCAATCGGGCAGCGTTGCCACGTTGAGTGGCAAGCTGCAATCCAACGTACTGGACTTCAACGATCTCGCGCCAATGATAGGACTCCCCGACGCGCCAGCCGGCCGCAAGCCCGTCAGTCTCCCCGGGCGGCGAAAGGAAGAGACGGCGAAAGCCGTTCAGCAGCGCACTAGCGAGGCAAGTCCGGCAAGTCCGGCAAGTGCGAGAAAGGTCCTGCCGAATGCGCCGCTCGATCTGCCGCGCTTGAACGCCATGAACGCAGACGTCAGCTACTCTGCCGCCCGCATCCGCCACGCACCCGCACTGCCGCTTGATCGCGGGAGTGCCCGGGTCCGGCTCCAGGACGGCCAACTTGACCTGAGCCCGATCTCGCTCGGGGTTGCTGGCGGCACGATTGCCGGAACCATCAGCGTGAATTCCCGTGTCAAGCCGCCGACGCTTGCCGCGCGACTGGATATCCGCGGCGCACAGCTGAATCGGCTTTTTCCTACCGTCGAAACCAGCAAAAGCAGCCTGGGCCGCATAAGCGGCCAGCTCGACCTGAATGGACGAGGCAATTCGGCAGCCGAAATGCTCGGCTCTGCTTCGGGCGATCTGTCGGCGTTGATGGGGCGAGGCGAGATAAGCAATTTGCTGCTCGAATTGATCGGCCTGGATGGCGCCGAAATCATCAAGTTCCTGGTCGGCGGCGACCGTAACGTCCAGATTCGCTGCGCGGTGGTCGCCTTCGATGTCAAACAGGGCCTGATGACCAGCCGGGCGATTGTGCTCGATACGGTGGATACCGTAATTCAGGGCAGCGGGCAGATCAACCTCGCCACTGAGACGCTTGACCTTCGCCTGGATCCATCGCCGAAAGATTTAAGCATCCTCAGTTTGCGCTCGCCCATGCGGGTTGGCGGGAGCTTTGCCGCGCCGAGGGTCGGCCCTGAAAAGGCGGCGCTGGCCGGACGCGGCGCGCTGGCCTTGGCGCTGGGTCTGGTCAATCCGCTGCTGGCGCTCGCCGCGACAGTCGAAACCGGTCAGGGGAAAGACGCCGATTGCGCTGCCAGTTTTACGCAGGGCAAGCCAGGTCAGGCGCGTAAGGGCTCTATGCCTCCCGGCAGCGAAACCAGGTCCGTCAGGTAGTCGAAGGACGCCTTGCGTCATGGCCGATGTTGGCCGGAAGTTTCAAGCCTATACGGGCAACCCCGCGCCGCACCGGAAACACTGCACGTCGCGCGACAATTTCATCTCGCTCCATTGCAGCGCCTTGCCGTCGAGCATAAGCAACCTGCCGGTCAGCGCCTGCCCAACGCCTGTGAGCAATTTCAAGGCCTCCAGTGCCTGCACCGCGCCGATCACCCCGACCAGCGGTGCCAGCACGCCCATCGTGGCGCAGGCCGTTTCGCCGGGCGCCTCGGACTCCGGGAACACGCAGGCATAGCACGGCGAGGCCGGATCACGCAGATCAAAAACCGTGACTTGGCCATCAAAACGCAGCGCAGCACCAGAAACCAGCGGTTTGCGGTGGCGAACGCAGGCTGCGTTGATGGCGTGGCGGGTTGCGAAGTTGTCGGTGCAATCGAGCACGAGGTCGGCCGTGGGCACCAAGCGGTCCAACATCGCAGGGGCGGCACGCGCGGCAATGGCGTGAACCTGCGTATCCGGGTTCAGTTCGTTGACAGATTGCTTGAGCGATTCCACTTTGAGTTGACCGATGCGGCCGGTGTTGTGCCCAATCTGCCGCTGCAGGTTGGTCGCGTCCACCGTGTCGTCGTCTATGAGCGTCAGGTGGCCGACGCCGGAGCTGGCCAGATAAAGGGTTGCGGGGCAACCGAGACCGCCAGCACCGACGACCAGCACATCCGAAGCCAGCAAGCGGGCCTGTCCTTCGATGCCCAATTCGTCGAGCAGAATGTGCCGCGAATAGCGTAGCAACTGCGCGTCATTCATCGCTGGGGATCAAGGGGGCCAAGGGGACCAAGGGGGCGACTGTAAACCGATCTTCGGCGTGTCTGAATGGCCAAGAAGATGTCGAGCGAGTGGAACTCCCACCCGGCCCTACCCTGGTCACCAGCCAAAAAGAGGGAATCGCCTGGCCGTCAGAACGGAAAAAGTCGATCCGACCTTCCCGCGTGATTCGCCTCAATTTTCTTTCTTCTCGTTCTTGGTCTCGACCACTGCGGTTTTGCTGACGAGCACTGGCCGGCCCTTGAGCTGATTCAAGGCTTGCGAGAGCTGGAAGTCTTTGTCGCTGCCAAGTTCGGGCGGCCGGCGTTGCTCGGGAGTTTTCTTGGCTTCTTCTTCCAGGCGCTTCAGGGCTTCTTCCCGCGCTTTTTCGCGGCCAGCGTCCTTCATCTCGGCACCCTGGCCACTGTTGATGTGCTTCTCAAGGTCGGCCTCGCGAGTCCGAAGCGCCGCGAAAGGGCTGCCCTCTGCGGTGTCGTCGATCATCACGTCAGGCACGATGCCGCGTGCCTGGATCGACTTGCCGCTTGGCGTGTAATAGCGTGCGGTGGTGAGCTTGATACCGGTGTCGGGTCCAAGCGGACGCACGGTTTGCACCGAGCCCTTGCCGAAGGTTTGTGTGCCCATGATCGTTGCGCGCTTGTGGTCCTGCAACGCGCCGGCGACGATCTCGCTGGCCGAGGCCGAGCCTTCGTTGACCAGTACGACCAGTGGGACCCGCTTGATCGCCGCCGGCAGTCGCTTGAGCGGGTCGCTACCGTTGCGCCGCTGATAAAACTCAGGCGCCGCTTTATAGACAAATTTACTTTCGCTCAACTGCCCGTTGGTGGAGACGACAGTCACGTTTTCCGGCAGGAATGCCGCCGACACTGCCACCGCAGCGTCGAGTAGGCCACCCGGGTCGTTTCTCAAGTCGAGTACCAGGCCCTTGAGATCGGGCTCCTGTTTGTAGATCTGCTCGAGTTTGACGACAAAGTCTTCAACTGTGCGCTCCTGAAACTGGCTAAGACGGATCCAGGCGTAGCCGGGCTCAATGACCTTGCTGCGCACCGATTGGGTGCGAATCTCTTCTCGCGTGATCGACACGGGAAAGGTCCGGTTCTCATCTTTGCGAAATATGGTCAGCAGAACTTTTGACCGGGGCTCGCCGCGCATGCGCTTGACCGCTTCGTTAAGGGTCAGGCCCTTGACCGCGGTGTCGTCGATGCGTGTGATCAGATCGTTCGGCTTCAGGCCAGCGCGGTCGGCAGGGGATCCTTCGATCGGCGAGACGACCTTTACCATCCCGTCTTCCTGGCTGATTTCGATGCCTACGCCGACAAACCGTCCGCTGGTGCCTTCGCGAAATTCCTTGAAGGATTTCTTGTCGAAATAGGCGGAATGCGGATCAAGACCGGAAACCATGCCAGAGATGGCGTCGCTGATGAGTTTTTTCTCGTCGATCGGTTCGACATAGTCGCTTTTCACCATGCCAAAAACGGCGGCGAGCTGCTGCAGTTCCTCCAGCGGCAAGGGAGTCATGCCTCCGCGTGCGACAGCCTGCAACTGGACAGTCATGAGCGCACCAGCCATGGCGCCAATTGAAATCCAGCCTGCGATTTTGAGCTTTTGACCCATACAACTACTTTCTAAATCGTGCCTTCAAACACCAGACACCAAGCCCTATCCAATATACACCTTCGATAAAGACCTCGTGCCGCAGTTCCAGCCGACGCGGCAATGTATCCAGACCTGGATTCCACCCGGATCGGCGAACCTCAGGCGAGTTCCTGCGCGCCCACCGCCGCTGCCGCCCGCGCCGCTTCTGCGGCGTCGCCCAGATAAAAATGCCGCAGCGGCTTTAGCTCGGCGTCCAGTTCGTACACCAAAGGAATGCCGTTTGGAATGTTCAGACCCACAATGTCGTCGTCCGACACGCCGTCAAGATACTTGACCAAAGCCCGCATTGAATTGCCGTGCGCCGAAACCACCACGCGCTTGCCGGCCCTGATGGCCGGTGCTACGGCCTCGCTCCAAAAGGGCAACACACGATCAACTGTGTCCTTCAGGCATTCGGTCAACGGCACCTGACCGGGCTGCAGCCTGGCGTAGCGCCGGTCGCCGCGCTCGCTGCGCGGATCGCCGGAAGCAAGGGCGGGAGGCGGCGTGTCGTAACTGCGGCGCCAGACCAGCACCTGCTCATCGCCAAAATTTTTGGCTGTTTCGGCCTTGCTCAAGCCCTGCAGTGCGCCGTAATGGCGCTCGTTCAGACGCCAGCTATGGACCACCGGCAGCCAGGTGCGATCCATCTCGTCGAGCAAGTGCCAAAGCGTGCGCGTTGCGCGCTTCAGGACGCTGGTGTAGGCCAGGTCGAAATCGTAGCCCTCGGCGCGCAGCAGGCGGCCGGCGTTTTTGGCCTGATCGACGCCGTTGTCGGTCAAGTCCACGTCCGTCCAGCCGGTAAAGCGATTTTCCAGATTCCAGGTCGATTCGCCGTGGCGAACAAGAACGAGTTTGTACATAAAGGTCTGCAAGGGTGTTGGGGAGAATGGCAGCATGCGCAGCCGACTCAACTGCCGATAGTTGGCGCCTCAAACGAAGGCTGACGACGAGCTAACTAGGGGCTGGTGGAGGGTGGCACGCTGTAGTGCGCGGCCTATTCTAAAATCATGGGCTGCCGTGACATTGCAGATCGCCCTCAATTCAATTCCTTCAAGGTACCCAAAGTGAAATTTTTGTTTGACAACTGGATGCTGATCTCGGTCGCGTTCGCGTCCGGCGGCATGCTGCTGTGGCCCATGCTCGCCAGCAGCCGAAACGCCGGCGGGCTTACTGCCAGTGCTGCGGTGCAATTGATCAACCGCAGCAAAGCAGTCGTGGTGGACGTCAGCTCCAGCGACGAATTTTCAGCCGGCCACGTCAACGGAGCCAAAAGCATTCCGCTCGACGAGCTGGAAAGCCGCTTACCGACGGTGGTCAAAAATAAGGCTTTGCCGGTGATTCTGGTTTGCGCCAGTGGCGTCAGGTCGCGCCGCGCCGAAGGTATTGCCAAAAGGCTGGGCTATCCGCAGGCACAAGTTTTGGCCGGGGGACTGAAAAGCTGGAAAGAAGCTAACCTGCCGCTGGAGAAGGCGTGAACGCCGGGGCGCCCGCCCAATCCACCCAAAGTTTTTTTATGCAAACGGTCAAAATTTACACCACTGGCAGCTGCCCTTATTGCCACCACGCCAAGCAGCTTTTACGCGAGCGCGGCGTCACGGCGCTCAGCGAGATTCGCGTCGATCTCTTGCCTGAAGGCCGTCAGTCGATGAT
>JAJAYS010000390.1 GCA_026786065.1 Polaromonas sp. | reverse complement strand
AGCATCGCCTGCTTTTGCGCGGCGTCGAGGCCCGCCGTCACCACGATGGCGGCCCGCGTGCCGAGCCCGCCGAGTTAGGCCATCAGCCCCGCCAGGCTGGCGGCTGGGGTACACAGCCCCGCCCCGTCGGGTGCCGGCGGCCGGGCAGTGCGCTCGCTGCCGATCAATCCATACACGCAGGACAACCGACAGGCTGATCAAGATGCCAGGGATCCTCTGCCCTATCGCCGCCACTGCAGGTCGCGGACCAATGCCCGCGCCAGCGGCCTGAAGCCCGGGCGGGCATCCAATTTCAAAGGTCCACCATGAGCATCCGCAACCTCCACAGCCTGCTGGAGCCGAAGTCCATCGTCGTCGTCGGCGCGTCCAATCGCGTCGGCAGCGTCGGCGCCACCGTGTGGCACAACCTGCGTGCCGGGCACTTTGCCGGGCCGGTGTACGCCCTGAACCCCAAACACCGCACGCTTGACGGCCAGAGCGTCTTTGCCCGGGTGGCCGACCTGCCGCAGGCACCCGACCTGGCGGTGCTGTGTACACCAGCCGCCAGCCTGGCCGGGCTGATTGCCGAACTCGGCCGGCTCGGCACGCGCGCCGCCATCGTTGTGACGGCCGGCCTCGACGCCGCGCAAAAGCAGGCGATGCTGGACGCGGCCCGCCCGCACCTGCTGCGCATCCTCGGTTCCAACTGCCTCGGCCTGTTGAGCCCGCACGCCGGCCTGAACGCCAGCTTTGCGCATACCGACGCGCTGCCCGGCAACCTGGCCTTCATCTCGCAGTCGGGCGCGCTGGTGACCGGCGTGCTCGACTGGGCCACATCGCGGCGCATCGGCTTCTCGCACATGGTGTCGCTGGGCGACAGCGTAGATGTCGATTTCGGCGACCTGCTCGATCACCTGGCCAGCGACGGCCGGACGCGGGCCATCCTGCTGTATATCGAGTCGATCAAGGCGCCGCACAAATTCATGTCTGCGGCCAGGGCCGCCGCGCGCAACAAGCCAGTCATCGTGGTCAAGGCCGGGCGTGCCGGGAAAGGCATGCAGGCGGCCGCCTCGCACACCGGCGCACTGGCAGGGTCGGACCTGGTTTTTGATGCGGCCATCCGCCGCGCCGGCATGCTGCGTGTGGACACGCTGCAAGACCTGTTCATGGCGGCCGAAACGCTCGCCCGGTTTGGTGCGAACCGTGACGACACACTGAGCCTGATGACCAACGGCGGCGGCGCCGGCGTGATGGCGGCCGATGCCGCTGCCGCCGCCGGCGTCGCGCTGGCCGAACTGGGCGACGGCCTGCGCGCAAAGCTCGACACGGTGTTGCCGCCGAACTGGTCGCATGGCAATCCGATCGACATCATCGGTGACGCGCCGGTGGCGCGCTACACCGAAACGCTGCAGGCGCTGCTGGCCGACCCGGCCAGTGGCGCGGTGCTGCTGATGCACGCGCCGACCGCCATCGTGCGCAGCGACGACATTGCGCGCGCCTGCGCGCCGCTGGTGCGCCAGGCAGCTGGCCGGGTGATGGCCTGCTGGCTCGGCGATGCGGCGGTGCGCGCGGCGAGGCGCATCTTCAGCGACGCGGGTGCCGCCGACTATGCGACGCCCGAAGAAGCGGTGCGGGCTTTTGCGATGCTCGGCACCTACCGCCGCAACCAGGCGCTGCTGCTCGAAGCACCGAAGGCCAGCGAGAACGGCGCCCCCGACGTCACCGCCGCCCGCGCCATCGTCGCGGCCGTGCTGGCCGGCGGGCGGGACATGCTCGACGAACTGGAGGCCAAAGCGCTGTTGAAAGCCTACGGCATTCCAGTGGTTGAAACCGTCGCGGTGGCGCCGACGGTCGAGGCGGCGGCGCAGGCGGCGGCCCGCATCGGCTTCCCGGTGGCGCTGAAGATTTTGTCGCCACAAATCAGCCACAAATCGGACGTCGGCGGCGTGCAGTTGAATCTGCAGGGCGTCGGGCAAGTGCAAGAGGCCGCCACCGCCATGCTGGCCCGGGTGCGCGAGCGGCGCCCCGACGCCACGATCAGCGGCTTCACGGTGCAGGCGATGGTGCTCCGCCCGATGGCGCAGGAGCTGATCGTCGGCGCCAGCGTGGACCCGCTGTTCGGTCCGGTGCTGCTGTTCGGCCAGGGCGGCACGGCGGTCGAGGTGCTTGCCGACCGCGCCATTGCGCTGCCGCCGCTCAATCGGGTGCTGGCGCGCGAAGTCATTGCGCGCACCCGGGTCGCCAAGCTACTGGCAGGTTACCGCGACCATCCACCCGCCAGACTGGACGCCATCTGCGACGTGCTGATGGCTGTCTCGCAGATGCTCGCCGACCTGCCCGAGCTGGCCGAGCTTGACATCAATCCCCTTCTGGCCGACCAGGACGGCGTGATTGCGCTCGATGCGCGCCTCAGGGTGAGCGCCCGGCCAGTCGCCGGAGCGGCGCGATTCGCCATCACGCCCTACCCGGCTGGGCTGCTTGAGACCGTTTTGTGGCAGGGCGAGGCCCTTACGCTCAGGCCGATCCGGCCAGAGGATGGCGCGCAGCACCAGGCGTTTGTCGAAGGCCTGCAGCCGGAGGATTTGCGCATGCGTTTTTTCAGCATGCGCCGGGAGCTGCCGCGCAGCGAGCTGGCGCGCCTGACGCAGATCGATTACGCCCGCGAGATGGCCTTTATTGCGGTGCGCACGCGGCACGGCAGCGCCGAAGAGACGCTGGGAGTGGTGCGCGCCGTGATCGACCCCGACAACATCGAGGCCGAATTCGCGATCATCGTGCGCTCGGACCTCAAGGGCAGCGGGCTCGGGCACATGCTGACCGGCAAGATGATCGGCTACCTCGCCAGTCAGGGCACGCAGCAGCTGATTGCGCTGGTGCTGCGCGACAACACGGCGATGCAGGGCCTGGCGCGCTCGCACGGCTTTGCGCGGCGCGCAGAGCGGTCCGACGGCGAAACGCTGCACTACCAGCTGGCGCTGTCTGGCGCTGCGCGGTCTTGACCGACGGCAAGAGATTCGCGTCACCCGAATGCCGTCAGCTCGCCAGCAGTCGCTATGAATTCAGGAGCTGCTTACGCCCGTATTGATTGGGCTAAAGCCATTTTTTTTATTAAATAAAGGCCCAGGGCCGGCCGGCTGCAGCGATCCGCAGACACGTCTGCGCAACCGGGCTTGCGTGGCTCGGGGACCCGGCGCGCGGAGCCGGTTATTCGCTCGACGGCCGATGCGCCTGCAGCGCGCGCACCTGGCGCTGCAGTGTCTCGATCTGGTTCAGGTAGTCCAGCAGCATCGCCACGGTGAACAGATCGAGGTCGAAGTCTATGCGCAGCTTGCTGGCCGTGCGCAGCCGGGTGATGCAATGGGCACTGAACAGCTGCTCAGGCCGCTCCGGCGGTTCCTGCGGCTGCATCGGCAGCAGCGCGCCATATTCGACCAACTCATCGACTTCAGCCGGACCGAAGCCACTGACCTGAGACAGCTCGCTCAAGGTCACTGCGTCGCGCTCGTCGAGCCACATCCAGGGCGAAGTGTGCAGGGACATGGTCACTCTCCTTTTGGTTTGGCCGGCTCACGCGGCCTGAAGGTTGAAATGCTGGCGAGTTCCTGAAAGATCGCCTGCTCCCGCGCGCTCAGCGTTGTCGGGACGTCGATGCGGACGACGGCGTACAGGTCGCCGCCGGTGGTGTGGCCCTTTCCTTTGCCGAGGCCGCGTCCGCGCAGGCGCAGTTTGCGGCCAGAGCGGGTGCCCGCCGGTACGCCCAGCAGCACCGGCCCGTCAAGCGTTGGGACTTCAATTTCGGCGCCGAGCACCGCCTCCCAGGGCGCCAATGTCAGGTCGAAGTACAGGTCATGCCCGTCAACCCGAAAGACCGGATCCGCCGCCACATGAATATGCAGATAGATGTCGCCATCGATCCCGCCGTGGCTGCCTTTGCCACCCTTGCCGCGCAGCCGCAGCTTCTGGCCGTCGGTGACGCCGGGCGGCACCGTGACCTCCAGCGTCAGGCCGTCCGCGCCGTCGTCGAAGCGCAGACTGAGCACCGTGCCGCGATGCGCTTCGCCAAGGTTGATCTGCGCGGTGGCCTCGAAGTCCCTGCCGGCGCGGGGCATCGTTGCACGCGGCGACGCCTGCTGGCGATGCAGTGCGGCCAGCAGATCGGCCAGGTCCATGTCGTCAAAAGCGGCACCGTCCACCGGATGCGCGCTGCGCCATTGCGGCGGCGGCGCGAACTCCTCGCCCGGCGGCCGGCGGCCCAGCTCGTCGTAGGCGGCGCGCTTCTCGGGGTCTTTCAACGCGGCATAGGCCTGGGCGGCGTCCTTGAAGCGTGCCTCGGCATCGGGCGCCTTCGACATGTCCGGATGGTGCTGCCGCGCCAGCTTGCGGTAGGCCTTGCGGATTTGCTCAAGCGTCGCGTCGTGCGGCACGCCGAGCACCGCGTAATAGTCTTTGTATTTCACTTGCTGACCGATGCAGTTTGGTCCGGCTCGACGTCTATGGACCCTCTGCATCACTCTGGCGAGTCTGCGGCGGCCGGATCGGTATGGACTGCAAGTCGCCTTTTCTTGCCAATAGCGCCGCTAAGGGCCAAGAAAAGCAACGCAGCAGACCGCCCGAGCCCGGCTGATCGCAGGCCGCAAGGAGTTATGCAGAGGGTCCCTGGGCCCTTTCGCCGGGAGCGACGCTGTTGTTGACGGCCAGCTGCCGTTTCATGAAGTGAAGCTGGAGCACAGGCCCACAGAATGCCAGGCGATGACGGGCGCCATCCGCCTTGCGGCTGTGCAAGGCATCAAGGCCAGTGTTGTCTGAAATGCTCGCCTCCAGACCTCAAACTTATTTTGGGTTAAAGCCCTTGGCAGAGCAAGGAAGCATCTGTATCACTCTGTCAAGACGGGCCGCCAGCGCGCTGCTCAGGCCGCAGCGGCGCGAGCCTCCTGGCGCCGTCGCCAGAACGCCCGTGGCGATTCGACAAGCCGCCACAGCACGGCACCGGCCAGCACCGACAGCGCCAGCGCCGCAAGCATGCCCAGCGCATTGGCCAGCGGCTGCACCGGCCAGAGCCGGCTGACCAGCGCACTGACCAGCAGCACGACCGGAAAGTGGATTAAAAAAATCGAATACGACATTTCGCCGATCTTCAGCAAGCCAACGCGCTGCAGCCAGCGCACGCTGCTGGCCGATGGCGGCCGCAGTGCCAGCACCACCAGGCACAGCGCAGTGATGCCGGCCAGCGCGATGCGCAAGCGGAATTCGACCAGCATCGCGGCGGCAATCAATCCCGCCATCAGCAGCAGCGTCAAGCCCGCTGCCTGGCGCTGGCCGGTCCGCACCGCGTGTACCACCCAGTACGCCAACAAACCCAGCGCGTAAGAGCCAAAGAAATACAGCGCGCTGGCGTCGAGCGCACTGTGGCGGTTGAACAGCAGCAACGAAGCCGCCGCCACCACGGCGACCAGCGCCAGCGTCAGCCGCCGCGAACGTCGGCCCGTGTGCAGCAGCAGCAACGCCAGCGCAAACAGCTGCAGGTCGATGGCGACATACCAGACACCGGCCGACAGCGCCTCGATGCCCAGCACGTCCTGCAGCAGCAGCGCATGCGCCAGAAGCTGCGCCCAGCCGGCCGCGCCGGGCAGCGAGTCGTGGGCAAACCAGGGGCGCAGCAGCGTCGCCACCACCACGCTGAAGGCCAGCGCAACCAGATAGGGCAATACCAGCCGCTGGCAGCGTTTGATCAGCAGCCTGCCAGGCTGGGCAAATGCCGCCGCAGACCCGCCAGGGTTATGCAGAGGAGAACCAGGCGCCAGCCCGGCCGCCGCCAGAAAGCCGGCCAGCACCAGAAACACCTGCACCGCCATGCGGCCGTAGTCGTAGAGCCAGCCAATCAGCTGCGGCGCATGCGGTTGCACGACATCGGACATCGGGCCGTACAGCGCCAGGTGATGGCAGACGATGGTCAGGCAGGCCACGGCCTTGATGGCATCGAGCGCGGGTTGCCGGGCTGTCTGCGACCGGCTCGGAATGGTCGCCGGTACGAGCAGATTCGCCGAGTGCGTGGGCGCATCGGGCGCATTGGGCGTATCGGGCGCAACAGGCACGACGGGTGTGGCGCTCACGTCAAGCCCGCACCAGATACAGGTACAACCCATCGACCGGCTGGCGCTGATCGTGGCGCACCGGCTGGCGCAAGACCTCCAGCACGCTGAAGCCGTGCCGGGCGGCGAGGCGCCGCAAATAGCCCTCGGAATGGGCGTAGCGCAGGCTGGGCAGCAAGTGCAGGCCGACAGTCTCGGCCGCATCGGCGGTTTCGATTGCGCCGGTTGCCCCGGTTGCCCCGGTTGGGTCAAGCGCGCCGTGTTTACTCGGCAGGCCAACGCCGGGTTGCGCGTTTGGCACGACGGCGGGCGGAATTTCAGCGGTAAAGCAAAACACCGCACCGGGCAGCGT
>JAJAYS010000389.1 GCA_026786065.1 Polaromonas sp. | reverse complement strand
GGCAGGAACAGATCGCGCTCTTTGGTTTGTTCTGGCCAGCCCAGTGTTGAAAAAGGTACGAGTGCCGAGGAGTACCAGGTGTCGAGAACGTCTTCATCACGCATCAGTTTTTTACCGGGTGCCTTCGCCTGCGCCGCCGCTTCGTTTTCGGCGACGTACACCGCGCCGTCTTCGTCGTACCAGGCCGGAATCTGGTGGCCCCACCAGAGCTGGCGGGAAATGCACCAGTCCTGAATGTTGTTCATCCACTGGTTGTAGGTGTTGACCCATTGCTCGGGCACGAACTTGACCGCGCCGCTCGCCACCGCGTCCCGCGCCTTCTGCGAGATTGATTTTCCGGTCGGATCCTGGTCGCTGACTTTGCTGAGCGCTACGAACCACTGGTCGGTAAGCATCGGCTCGACCACCGCGCCGGTGCGGGCGCAGACCGGCACCATGTTTTTGTGCGGCACGGCCTTTTCGAGAAAGCCCTGGGCTTGCAGGTCTGCCAGCACCGCCTTGCGGGCGTCGTAGCGGTCCAGGCCCTGATAGGTGGCGGGGCCGTTTTCGTTGATCTTCGCGTCGAGCGTGAAGATGGTGATCATCGGCAGCTGGTGGCGCTGCGCGACCTGGTAGTCGTTGAAGTCGTGCGCGCCGGTGATCTTCACGCAGCCGCTGCCGAAAGCCGGGTCCACGTAGTCGTCGGCAATCACCGGAATGGCGCGGTCGCACAGCGGCAGATCGACCATCTTCCCAATCAGGTGCTTAAAGCGTTCGTCGTCCGGGTGCACCGCCAGAGCGCCGTCGGCCAGCATGGTTTCGGGCCGCGTCGTGGCAATATGCATGCCGCGCAGCGGCGTACCGTCGGCGGCTCTTTGCGGGCCGTCAGAAAACGGGTACTCGATGTGCCACATAAAGCTGTCGCGCTCTTCGCTTTCGACCTCCAGGTCGCTCACCGCCGATTTCAGAACCGGGTCCCAGTTCACCAGCCGCTTGCCACGGTAAATCAGGCCCTGCTCATACAACTGCACAAAGGTCGAGGTGACCACCTTCGACATCTTCGGGTCCATCGTGAAGTATTCGTGCTGCCAGGCCACGGAGTCACCCATGCGGCGCATCTGCTGCGTGATGGTCGAGCCGGACTCCTCCTTCCACTCCCAGACTCTCGCGACGAAATTTTTGCGGCCCAGATCGTGCCGGGTCTTGCCTTCGGCCTGCAGCTTGCGCTCCACCACGATTTGCGTGGCAATGCCGGCATGGTCGGTGCCGGGCACCCACAGCGTGTTGTGGCCGCGCATGCGGTGGTAGCGCGTCAGCGAGTCCATGATGGTCTGGTTGAACGCATGGCCCATGTGCAGCGTGCCGGTCACATTGGGCGGTGGCAGCTGGATGGAAAACGAGGGTTTGCCGGCATCCAGCGTCGGCTCGTACAGCCCGGCTTTTTCCCAGAGCGGGCCCCAGTGCGCTTCGATCGCGGTGGGCTCGAACGACTTGGCCAGGCTGTCCAGCCCCGGCGTCGGGACCTGCGGGCGCGCCGGCGTGGCAGAAGACGGGGAGGCGAGGGTGGCGGCTTCGGTCATGTGGGGCAATGGGGCGAACAGCCTGGTCCGCAGGAGCTGCGGGGCGCTTTTGTGGCCGTTCTGGGTGGGTGAAAGAGCGGCGATTTTATTCGACCCGCCCCGTATGGAATACCTGATGCCACCAGACTGGCATCGCAGCAGCATCCGGCCTTCGGGTTCAGAGCAGGCTTGAGCCGACTGGCCGGTAAAGCGGCGATGCGGTTTCGGCAACTATTGATACGCTAAATTCGATAGTCTTTGACTACCGAAGTGATACAGCCGGTCAATTAGACGCAGCAAGCCAACGCGGTTATGGTCATGGCAGGTTGGCACACCGCACTTGATACGCGGCTGGCCACCGAGAGCGATGCATTTCGCCCTTTTTTCATCAACACCCCACAAGGAGATTTCCATGGCTGCTCTCAAAGGCTCCAGGACGGAAGAAAACCTGAAAGCCGCATTTGCCGGCGAATCGCAGGCGAATCGCCGTTATTTGTATTTCGCAAACAAGGCCGATGTGGAAGGCCAGCCAGACGTTGCGGCGCTCTTCCGCTCCACCGCAGAAGGCGAAACCGGACATGCGCACGGCCACCTCGAGTGGCTGGAGCAGTGCGGCGACCCGGCTACCGGCATGCCTTTCGGCGCCACCCGTGACAACCTCGCATCGGCTGTCGCTGGCGAGACCCACGAGTACACCGACATGTACCCCGGCATGGCCAAGACCGCCCGCGACGAAGGGCACGACGAAGTAGCCGACTGGTTCGAGACGCTGGCCAAGGCCGAGCGCTCGCATGCCAACCGCTACACCAAGGCATTGGCCGAACTGGTGGATTGACCTTGGCTGTTCCCTCTCCGACCCGGAGAGGGTCAGGCAATGGGTTGACCCTGCCTGTTTCCTCTCCCTCCGGGAGAGGGCTAGGGTGAGGGTCGGCGCATTGAGCCCTGGCCTTCACCTTAGTCGGCACCCCTCACCCCAGCCCAGTCCCAGAACGGCCAGAGGCCAATAAAGAAGAGGCAGCATCATGGCCACAGAAGGCAACCTAAGCGCTCCCACACGCCACCCCATAGACTGGAAAAACCCCGAGTTCTACAACGAAGAAGCCACGCTCCACGAAATGGAGCGCATCTTTGACATTTGTCACGGTTGCCGGCGCTGCGTGAGCCTCTGCGGTTCGTTTCCGACCCTGTTCGATCTGGTCGATGAAAGCAAGACCGGCGAAGTCGATGGCGTGGACAAGAAAGACTACTGGAAAGTCGTCGATCAGTGCTACATGTGCGACCTCTGCTACATGACCAAGTGCCCGTATGTGCCGCCGCACGAATTCAATCTGGACTTTCCGCACACCATGCTGCGCGCCAAGGCCATCAAGTTCAAGAAGGGCGAGGTCGGTGCAGGCGAAAAGTTTTTGTCTTCGACCGATGTACACGGCCAATTTGCCGGCATTCCAATCGTCGTGCAGCTTGCCAATGCGGTGAACAAAACCAAACCCGCGCGCGCCGTGATGGAAAAGGTTTTGGGCGTGGACAAGAACGCCTGGTTGCCCGAACTCGCGACCAAGAAATTTCGTTCTGGCGCGCCAGAATCTCCGCCGCATGCGGTCAAACCGGGCGCCAAAACACCTGGCAAAGTCGTCATCTATTCGACCTGCTACATCAACTACAACGAGCCGGGCATCGGCCACGACCTGCTCAAAATACTGGACCACAACGAAGTGCCGTATGTGCTGGTCGAGAAAGAGAAGTGCTGCGGCATGCCCAAACTTGAACTCGGCGATCTGGAGTCGGTCAACAAGAGCAAAGAGGCCAACATTCCGGTGCTGGCAAAGTACGCGAAAGACGGCTTCGCCATCTTGAGCGCGGTACCCAGCTGCACGCTGATGTTCAAGCAGGAGCTGCCGCTGATGTACCCGGACGACGCTGATGTGCAGTTGGTCAAGAAGCATATGTGGGACCCGTTTGAGTACCTGATGGCGCGCAAGCGGGACGGCTTGATCAAGACCGACTTCCCGGTGCCGCTCGGCAAAATCAGCTACCAGATTCCCTGCCACGGCCGGGTGCAGAACATCGGCAAGAAGACCGAAGAAATGCTCAAAATGGTGCCGGGCACCAGCGTCCACACGCATGAGCGATGCTCGGGCCACGCCGGCACCTTCGGGGTGAAAGTGCCCTACCACCAGCAGGCCATGAAAATCGGCAAGCCGCTGTTCAAGGCGATGGCCAGCCACAAAGATGGCGGCTTGCCCGATGTGATCAGCAGCGACTGCCCGCTGGGCGGCCACCACATTGCGCAGGGCTTCGAAGTCAACAACCTGGGCGCGCCGCCGCAAAAGCACCCGCTGACGCTGATCCGAACGGCCTACGGACTGAAGTAATTTTTTGACTTTGTCGTTGCGGGTTTGATCCGCAATCCACGCTGGTGCGCCGACGTGGAAGCCACTGGATCGGAGTCCGGGGACAGGCTCCTAAAGCCCGGCAAGACCCCATTTGAAAGTTCAAAGCATGCAAATCACCGGAAAAATCACCGCAGACAACCTGATGAGCCTGGAGGCCTACACCAAGTACCGCAAGGCGAACAAGGCCGCCATCATGGCGCACCGGCAGCTTCGCAGCGTGCGGCTGGGCGAGCACCTGAACGTGCAGTTTGAGAGCGAGACCAGCATTCGCTATCAGGTCCAGGAGATGCTGCGGTTAGAGAAAATCTTCGAGGAAGAAGCCATTCAGCAGGAGATCGACGCCTATGCCCCGCTAATGCCCGACGGCAGCAACTGGAAGGCGACGATGCTGATCGAATACCCCGATGTCAATGAGCGCAAGCGTGAGCTGGCGCGGCTGATTGGTGTCGAGGACCGGTTGTTCGTCGAGGTCGAAGGCCATGCGCGGGTTTATGCGATTGCCGATGAAGACATGGACCGTGAGAACGACGAGAAAACATCGGCGGTGCATTTCGTGCGCTTTGAGCTGGATGCGGCGATGTGCGCTGCGGTCAAGGCCGGCGCCGGCACCAAGCTCGGCTGTGATCACACGCACTACCCGGCGCACACCACCATTGCGGACGCGACGCTTTCTTCGCTGGTTGGCGATTTGCGCTGAGCGGGTTGGGGTGCGAGTCAGAGTCCGGGGACGTCGCAACCGGGTACGCCGCCCGCCCTCATGCTGGAGTACCAGAAATCGGTCGGTCCACGCACCCGGTTGCGACG
>JAJAYS010000388.1 GCA_026786065.1 Polaromonas sp. | reverse complement strand
TTCGGGCTCTTTCACGCCTACCAGAAGCAGCAGCACCGCGAGCACCCCGGGCACCACCGCCACCCAGAAAACCGCCCGGAAATCGTTGGCCCACAGCAGCATCAGCCCCATTGCCAGCAGCGGCCCGACGAACGCGCCAACGGTGTCCAGCGACTGCCGCAGGCCGAAAGCCGCCCCGCGCATGCCCGGTGGCGCCAGGTCGGCCACCAACGCATCGCGCGGCGCACCGCGCAGGCCTTTGCCGATGCGGTCGGTGAGCCGCGCGGTCACCACCATGCCGGTCGTCGATGCCAGTGCGAACAGCGGCTTGGACGCGGCGCCCAGTCCATAGCCAATCAGCGCAAGCGGCTTGCGTTTTCCCCACCAGTCGCTCAGCACCCCCGAAAACACTTTGACGATCAGGGCTGTCGCTTCAGCCGCGCCTTCTATCACCCCAATGGCCCACATGCTGGTGCCCAGCACCGTCACCATGAAGACCGGCAGCAGGCTGTGGATCATTTCCGACGAAATGTCCATCAGCAAACTGACGAAGCCGAGCGCCCAGATGCTGGCCGGGAGTCGGGCCGCTGGCGGCAGGGCAGGGTAGGGTCCTGGGGTGGGCATGATCGAAGGAATTGTGCCCTGCCGGCTAAAGCCTGGCCCAGCTTGAAAATATTAGATAAAAAAGCCTTAAGCCCTTTAAATACGGGCGCAGGCAGCTACTTTTTTCGTAGCGGCTGCGGAGCCGCAAAGGACGCTGGCGGCAGCCCCGTCAAAGCGCAACGCAGCGCAGGTTGGCCTGGCGCATCAACTGCACGGCGCGCAGGGCGCGGCTGCGTCAGCGGCTCAGCCGAACGTGACGCTGGCGCCGTCACCGCGCGCTGCGATCACGCCGATCCGGTGCACCTGCTCGCCAGCATCGCCCAAGGTCGTGGCCACCGCATCGGCGGCAGCGGCGGCAACCACCACCACCATGCCGATGCCGTTGTTGAAGGTGCGGTTCATCTCGGTGTCGTCGATGCCGGCGGTGGTTTGCAGCCAGGCGAACAGTTCGGTCTGCGGCCAGCTGCCCTTGACCAGTAGCGCGGCCGTGCCTTCGGGCAGCACGCGGGGAATGTTCTCCAGCAGGCCGCCGCCGGTGATGTGGGCCAGCGCCTTGATGCCCGGTGCAGCGCCAACCGCATGGGGGTGCGCGGCCAGCGCGGCCAGCACGTTCTTCACGTACAGCCGAGTGGGCTCCATTACCGCCTGCTTGAAGGCCTTGCCGTCCAGCTCGGCGGGCAGATCTGCACCGGCGCGTTCTATACATTTGCGCACCAGGCTGAAACCGTTGGAATGCACGCCGCTGCTGGCCAGCCCGAGCACCACGTCGCCGGAGCAAACGTCTTTGCCAGTCAGGATTTTCGATTTTTCCACCGCGCCGACGCAAAACCCGGCAAGGTCGTATTCGCCCGCCGGGTACATGCCTGGCATCTCGGCGGTTTCGCCGCCTATCAGCGCGCAGCCGCTCAGCTCGCAACCTCGGGCGATGCCGCCGACCACTTCTGCCGCGGTGTCCACGTCGAGCTTGCCGCAGGCGAAATAGTCGAGGAAGAACAGCGGCTCGGCGCCCTGCACCAGCACATCGTTGACGCTCATCGCCACCAGATCGATGCCGACCGTGTCGTGCATGTTCCATTCAAAAGCCAGCTTGAGCTTGGTGCCGACGCCGTCGGTGCCGCTGACCAGCACCGGCTCTTTGTAGCGCTTTGGCACCTCAAACAGCGCGCCGAAGCCGCCTATGCCGGCGAGCACGCCTTCGCGCATGGTCTTTTTGGCCAGCGGTTTGATACGTTCGACCAGCGCGTCGCCGGCATCGATATCGACGCCTGCGTCCTTGTAGCTCAGGGGGGAAGTGGGGCTTGAAGGGCTCATGCTGGACTGTGAATGGCGGGCGGGGCGCCCCGATAGAATTGAGGGCCGATTCTACGAGTTCATCTGCAAGGCATCATGCAATTTACTTCTTCCCAAAAGCGCAGCGCAGCCTGGCTGGCGATTGCGGCATTGGCCGCCTTGATGCTCTGGTTTTTGGGGCCTGTATTGACGCCATTTGTCGTGGCGGCGGTCTTTGCCTATGCGCTTGCGCCGATTGTGGACAAACTGGTGGCGGCTGGCGGCGGCCGGGTGCCGCGGGTGCTGGCGGTGCTGATCGTCGAAGTGATTTTCATCATCCTTTTGCTGTCCGTCCTGCTGCTGATCGTGCCGATTTTTGCGAAAGAGCTGCCGTTGCTGCGCGACCAGCTGCCACTGCTGATCGACCGGATCAATCGCTCGCTGCTGCCCTGGCTGGCGAAGTTCGGCATAAATGTCGCTCTCGACCTGAACAGCGTCAAAAGCTTTGTTGCGACCTACCTGAGTGCGAACTACGAGGAAATGTTCAGCTCGGTGCTGTCGTCGGTCCGCCTCGGCGGCAGTGTGGCGCTGGCGGTGCTGGGCAATCTGGTGTTGATTCCGTTTGCCCTGTTCTTTTTGCTGAAGGACTGGGCGACTTTCACCGCCCGCATCGTCGAGCTGGTGCCGCTGACGATGCGTCCGGCGTTTGACAGTTTTCTGGGCGAGTCCGATGAAGTCCTGGGCCAGTATTTGCGCGGCCAGTTGCTGGTGATGGGCACACTGGCAATCTATTTCAGCGTCGCACTGGGCATTTTTGGCTTCGATCTGGCGGTGCCGGTGGGCGTGTTTACCGGGCTGGCGTTCTTCATCCCCTACCTGGGCTTCGGTCTGGGACTGTTGCTGGCGCTGCTGGCCGGTTTGCTGCAGTTTGGTGGCTGGTACGGCGTGCTGGTGGTCGGCGGGGTGTATGGCGCCGGTCAGCTGGTCGAGAGTTTTTACCTGACGCCGCGCCTGGTCGGCGAGCGCGTCGGGCTGCATCCGCTGACCGTCATCTTTGCCCTGCTGGCTTTCGGCCAGCTCTTTGGCTTTCTCGGCGTGCTGATCGCGTTGCCGGCCAGCGCGGTGCTGCTGGTGGCGATTCGCCGCGTCAAGGCCGGCTACATGCTGAGCAGGCTTTACACCAACTGATGCTTTCGCTGCCATCGGTTCACCGCGCATGAAACAGATTGCGCTCGACATCAGCCTGATTTCGCGGCCGTCGCTGGCCAATTTTGTCGGTGGGCCGAACGACGCCGCCATTGCGCATTTGCGGCTGTTTGCCGAAACCGGCGGGCGCGCGTCGGTGCCGACTTATTTGTGGGGCGACAGCGGCAGTGGAAAAACCCATTTGCTTCGTGCGGTGCAGGCCGCGCTGCACGGCGCGGGTGCGCGTTGCGGCTGGCTGGATGCCGGTGAGGCTGAGTCGCCCGAGTTCGACGACCGCTGGGCGGCGATCCTGCTTGACGACTGCCATCTCTATGGCGTGCGGCAGCAGCAAGCGGCCTTCAATTGGTTCGTTCATGCACTTAATGCTGCCGACGGCCGGCCACGCTGGGTCCTGGCGGCGGGCCAGATGCCGCCAGCCGATCTGCCGCTGCGCGAAGACCTGCGCTCCCGGCTCGGCTGGGGCCACGT
>JAJAYS010000387.1 GCA_026786065.1 Polaromonas sp. | reverse complement strand
CCATGCGCCGCGGCCGCTTCGAGCAGGCTGACGGCGGCACGCTGTTCCTCGACGAAATCGGCGACATGCCTTTCGACCTGCAGACCCGTTTGCTGCGGGTTCTCAGCGACGGCAGCTTTTACCGGGTCGGCGGCCACAACGCGGTCAAGACCAATGTGCGCGTGATAGCGGCGACCCACCAGGATCTGGAGCAGCGCGTCAAGGACGGCGTGTTTCGCGAAGACCTGTTTCACCGGCTGAACGTGATCCGGCTGCGCCTGCCGGCACTGCGCGAGCGCCGCGAGGACGTGTTCATGCTGACCCGGCATTTCCTGCAGCAAAGCGCTCAGCAACTCGGCGGAGAGCCCAAACGCATCTCCGACGCCGCACTGCAGCAGCTCAGTCAGTTCGATTTCCCCGGCAACGTGCGGCAACTGGAGAACATCTGCCACTGGTTGACGGTGATGTCGCCGTCGCAGGTCGTCGAACGCAAAGACCTGCCGCCGGAAGTGCTGGCGCAGCCTTTGAGGCAGGCTGACGGGCACAACGCACACCCGGTGCCGGGCGCAATGTCTGGTGGCGATGCGGGTACGGCGTCGGCTATGGCCGAGCAGGCCGACAACGCTGCAGGCGCGCCGCGTGCCGAGCCTTCGGCCGCAGCGCAGCTCTGGCATGCCGACCCGCTCACGCGCCAGGCTTCGACCCAGGCAGACGGTATCGCAAACGCCAGCCTGTCCGGCCCGGCCACTGCGGCCAAGGGCTCGGCATCGGATTGGGAAATCGGGCTCGAAGCCGAAGCGCTGACTTTGCTGGCCAGCGGCCAACCGGATGTCTGGGATGTGCTGACGCGCAAGTTTGAAGCCAGGCTAATTCATGCAGCGCTGGGCAGCACCCGCGGCCGGCGCATCGAGGCGGCGCAAAAACTCGGCATCGGCCGCAACACCATCACCCGCAAGATTCAGGAACTAAATCTGGAATGACGGTCGGCTATGGCCGGAGGGCGCACTGCGCGAACCCGGCGCGCGGCGGCTTTACTGCCTTTACTGACTTCACCGGGTTCACCGTTTTCACGGCCTCACGCGCGGCACCGCCTGCGCAGGCCGAACGCATGCGCCGTATCCGGGCCGCCCGACTCCCCGGTGCCGCGCCATCGGGTAGGTTGCGGCAGGCCGGCCAATGCAATGCAGGTCGAAAAGGTCAGACCGAAAAGATCACAGCGAAAAGATCACAGCGAAAAGGTCAGCCCCAAAGATCATGTTTTGGTGAGGCTGCCTTGAGCCGGCCCTGCGCTGCGCCGTGACAATCTTCACCACAGAATGCAGTCATGACTTCCACACTCCCCACCACCCCCGGCTTCTGGGACTTCCCCCACACCTCGCAGCGCCTGCCGCTGCTGGCCGGCAATGTCGTCAGCACTTCGTAGCCACTGGCTTCGGCGGCCGGGCTCTCGATGCTCCCGCGCGGCGGCAACGCGGTGGATGCGGCGCTGGCCACAGCCATCACCCTGAGCGTCGTCGAGCCCCGCATGAACCGCATATTCGGCGACGCCTTCGCCATCGCCTGGGACGGCGCGCGCATCCACGGCCTAAACGCGTCGGGTCGGGCAGCGGCGAAGTGAGCACCAGAGCATTTTTCGCGCTACGACGCGCCGCCGGTACGCGGCTGGGATTCGGTCACCGTTCCGGGCACGGTGTCGGCTTGGCGCGCGCTGTCTGACCGCTTCGGCGCTTTGCCTTTTGCCGAACTGTTCGAGCCGGCGCTGCGTCAGGCAAGTCAGGGCTACCTGGTGTCGTTGAGGGTGCATCGCCAGTGGCAGGCGCAGGTCGCCGAGCTGCTGCCCGAGGCCGGTTACCGGGAGGCCTTTGCGCCGAACGGCCGTGCACCACTGCCCGGCGAGCGCTTCATCTGCCCCGGCGAGGCGCGGACGCCCGAACGCCGTTACCGCCAGCACTTGCAACGACTTGCATCACGGTGAACTCGCCAGGGCGATAGCCGACCATGCGCGCGCGACCGGCGGGCTGATCGACGAGGCCGACCTGGCCGCGCGCCGGTGCGACTGGGTCGAGCCGATTTCAATGCGCTAGCGCGATGTCACGCTGCTGGAGATCGGCCCGAACGGGCAGGGCATAGGCGCGCTGATGACGCTGGGCATGCCCGAACACTTCGCGCTGCGCGCAGCCGGTGTCGATTCGGCGCTGTCGCAGCATTTGCAGATTGAGGCGATGAAGCTGGCGTTTGCCGACATGGCCGAGTTCGTGGCCGATCCGCAGGCGATCCGCAGGCGATGCGCAGGCGATGCGCAGCGTGACCGCGACCGATCTGCTTGACCCGGCCTATCTCGCCTCGCGCGCCAGCCCGCGCTGGCTCGCCTAACACTGGCGGCACAGTGTGCCGGACAGCCGCCGACGAGAGCGGCATGATGGTGTCGTTCATTCAGTTCAACTTCAAGGGTTTCGGCTCGGGCGTCGTGGTGCCGGACAGCGGCATCGCGGTCGAATGGAATTTTTCGGCTGAATTCACCGACGGCCTGCGCGCGCGGCCCCAGCGTGACGGTCGATCCGCGCTTCAGTACCGGGTTCGGCTGCCCGCGGCTGGCGATGAAAACGCAGCACGGCTACATTGCCGCGTCGGACCACCGCAAAGATGGGTATCCGGTCGGGATGTGAGGCCCGCAGCGCTGCTGCCAGCGTCACGCCGATCCCCTGTCGCTATGATTTCAGGAGCTGCTAACGCCCGTAAAAATTGGGCTTTGGCTATGAAATTCTTAAGAAATGGTCGGAGCGGCCGGTGGCGGTCGGCTCGGGCCAGGGGCCGGTCCGGCGGCAATTGGACCCTGACGCGGCCGGTTCTGCGGGCTTTAAGGCGGGCTTGTTTTCAGTCCCGGCGATCTGGCGGGGCTCAGGGGGTCACGCTTAGTGCCACCGACCCCAAACCGTCGAGCGAGAAGCGCCATTGCCCGGCCGCGTCGGGAAAGCGGGTGCGCAGGATGCTGCCGGTCATGACGACCATGCCGGCTTGCAAAAACTGCCCCTGCGCAGCCAGCGTCTGGGCCAGCCAGGCGACCGAAGCCAACGGGTGCGCCGCACCGCTTCCGACCTGGCCACGGTCGATCAAATGCCCATAGAAGAACACTTCGCCCTGGCTTTGGGTCAGCAGCGCATCGGCCGATACCCAGGGGCCGAGTACCACGCCGGCATTCCAGGCGTTGTCGGCGATCAGCGAGGCTGCGTCGAGCCGGGCGTAGTCGGCATGGCGGTCATCGACCAGCTCCAGTGCCGTCGCAAACGCATCGACTGCGGCGTCGGCCCTGGCCAGCGCGTCGTCGCCAACCTCGAGCCGCAGATCCTGCTCGAGCCGGGCAGCGACTTCAAACTCGATGCCCAAGTGGCCCAGCGCGGCGAGCGACGCGGTGCCGTTGCCGTGTGCGACGCGGCAATCGAGCACGCAGCCGTACACCGGATGCGCGATGCCGCACATTTGCTGCATCGCCGTCGAGGTCAGCCCGATCTTGTAGCCGGCGACGGCGCTGCCCAGCTCCTGGCGCAGTGCAGCGACATGGTGGGCCTGCAGCGCGTAGGCTTCGGGCTGCGACAGCGCGTGCCCGTTTAGAGAAAGCGGTTTGAACTGCTCGCCCGAGCGGTGCGCGGCCCGCAGCGCCTGCGCGGCAGCCCGCAGCGCGTCCTGCGCGGGCTCCTTCGGCTCGTGCTCGTCGGTCGGCTTGTGCGCATCAGTCGGGCTCACGAAGCGGGCCCTTCACGGCGTTGCAAACCACCTGCGGCATCGGCCGCCAGCTTTCCAGGCCCTGCCGTCAGGCCTGTCCAGGCAGGGCGCGACAGGGCCCGCACGCCGGGATACGCACGCCACTGCCGCTGCTTCGAGACGGGCTCATGGCCAAGGCCAAGGCTGCGCATGGGGTCAGTCCAGCTTCAGGCCAATCGTCTTGTCGACCTTGGCATAGACCGCGCCGTCGTCGGCGGCAATCAGTTTGGTGAACTCGTCCGGCGTGTTGCGAATCGGGTCAGCTCCGTTGGCCTCCATCGCGGCCTTGAACTCGGGCGGCGGCACGATGGCGGCCAGCTCTT
>JAJAYS010000386.1 GCA_026786065.1 Polaromonas sp. | reverse complement strand
TGCCAATGTAGTCCGCAGCGAGGTTCTGTCGGCAAGTACAGCAATGCGCCATGGCATCGAGCGGGCCAGCGACCGGGCCGTGTTGAACCTCGTCATCCTGGAGCGCCAGGGCAAGCGGCAGGTCACCTTGCCGGCCAGGGTGACCGCCAGCACGCATAACCTGATCGGGCAGAGCGAAGCGATCGAGATGCGCGCGATCAGGGCGAACGGGCGTGTCTCCTACTTCGTCACATTCGGATTCGCGCCGCTGCGCAATTTCCGCATCACGATGACCGCACTGCCTGTCGGCACCAACGAGCCGCTGGAAATCGAGTTTGAGGTCCGCCTCCTGGTGCCCCCGCCAATGCGGACGCCAGCCACAACGCCGGCATTCACCTTGAGCGCCCTGCTCCGAGACGCGCAAGCGGCGACCGGATTCCTGTAGCCTACGCACCGGGCGCCGGCGTGGCGCTCAGCGCGAACGACCGGGCCGTGGCGCGCCCAGCGGATCAAGCCCTCGTCGATTCGATGCTGCGCGAGTGGGCCGCGAAAGATCCAATCTCCGGCAAGCTGGAACAGTTGCGGCTCAAGCATTCATGTTGAGTTGAGTCGCGGGAAGGACCATCATGAAGCGCGCCGCCGCACGCCGATCCGGCTTGCGCAGGGCGTTGAAAAAAACAGCAGCTCGCGCATACCCATACCGCAATTCAGCGCAAAAAAATGCTTCAAGCGAGTTCCTGTCGTTTCAAACCTTTTTACCGACCCCGCACCATCGCCATCACCTTGCCGATATCCAGTGTGCCGGCTTTCTCACGGATGGCGGGCAGGTAGCGGGCCTGCAGGTTTTTCCCTTCATCGGTGATGCTGGCGTAGGCGGCTTTCAAGGTCTGGGCTGACAGCGTGCGACCACCGGCGTAATAGCGCTGGGCGACATGGCCGAGCGCGTAGGTGGCGACAAAGCTCATGCCCGAACTGACGGCCTGGTTGCCGACGCCGCGCATCAGGCCTCCGGCCATCTTGCCCAGAAGCCCGCCAATCAGCTTGCGGCCGGCTTGCTCCAGATATTGCGAGGTCAGACCAACGCCGGCAGTGGCCAGGAAGTCCTTGATGTGTCCGCGGTCCAGCTCGTAGCCGTAGGCCTGGCCGATGCGGTACACCAGCCGCATCTGCAGCGGAATGATGGCCATGGTGGACAGCGTTTCAGGCAGCAGCTCCAGCGCGCCATTGGTGATGGCGGCATCGAGGATGGCCTTTTCGAGTTCGGTTTCATCAACCTGCGGGCGCGCGCCGCCCGGCTGGCTGGCTGGCGCCGCCACCACGACGGACGCAGGGACGCCGGCCGATGGCACCACCGCAGCAGCCATTGGCGCCGCGGCCAGCGACTCAGCCGCATCGTCGAAGGTCTTGGCCTGCGCCGGGTCCAGCCCCAGCGCGCTGCGCACGCCAGCCAGAAAAGTGCGCTCGACCGGCGACTGCTCGCCGTCGGCGTCGCACACACACACCACCATCTCGTAGGCCAGCTGCCGCGCCTCATGGCTGGCCTGCGGGCTGTTCAGGGTTTCGGCCACACTGGCCACGGTCACGCGCTTCATAAGTACGTCCTGCACCAGCGTGGGCAGGTGAACGCCGTCGGCGCGTGACAGCCCTTCGGCGATGCGTTTGATCTCGGCACGCTCACGCTCATGCTTGTCGCCGTCGGCAAACGCGGCGAGCAGGCTCAGGGAAACAATGGCTTGGGTTTGGGATTCAGTCATGGCGTTGCCTTGTGTTGTTGCGGTTTGATTCGGTTGCTGCTGCGGGCAAAGGTTCAACCAACGAAACCGAATTTTTGTCTGTGCAAATTTATCGCCTGAGCGACCCGCGCCTGGCAGCCGATCTTCTGGCGCGACTCCCGCGCCCTGCCGCCATCGAACGCCCGCTTGTCCGGTGCAGCCGAATCAGGCCCGGAAACCCAGCCCCTCAAACCCCACTCGCCTCGCGCTCCTGCAAACTGCGCCACATCACCTTGCCCGAGCCGCTTTTCGGCAGCGCTTCGACGAACTCGACGACGCGCGGGTACTTGTAGGCCGCCATGTGGCCTTTGCACCAGTCGATGATGTCGGCCTCGGACAGCGTGCCCCGGGCCGCCGGTCGCAGTACCACGACGGCCTTGACCGACTCGCCGCGGTAGGCGTCGCGGGTTGAAATGATGCAGGCCTCCTGAATCGCCGGGTGCTTGAACATCAGCGCCTCGACCTCGGCCGGCCAGACCTTGAAGCCGGACGCGTTGATCATTCTTTTCAGCCGGTCGGTCAGATAAAAGTAGCCCTCAGCATCGACATGGCCCAGGTCACCGGAGCGGAAAAAACGCTTGCCGTCGCGCTCGAAAAACGCAGCCGCTGTGGCCTCGGGCTGCTTCCAGTAGCCCTGAAAGTTCTGCGGCCCGCTCATGACGATTTCGCCCTGCTCGCCCTGCGGCAGCTCGTTGAGCGTCAGCGGGTCCACGACGCGCGCATCAACACCGATAAAGGGCACGCCCAGGCACTGCTGGCGGGTCGCGTCGGGCGGGTTGCTGTGCGACGGCGCGGCGGTTTCTGTAAGGCCGTAGCCTTCGGCATAGCGCAGCCCGTACTGCTCCCATAGTCGCTGCGCCACCGCCTGGGGCATCGCCGCGCCGCCGCCGCCGATGTACACGATGCTGGTCAGGTCGAAGTCGGCAAAGTTGGGGCTGCCCAGCAAATCAATCACCATGGTCGGGATGTTGGTCCAGTGGGTGACGCGCCAGCGCGAGATCAGCTGGCCGGCCAGTTCGCGGTCCCAGCGCGGCATCACCACCAGCGTTGAGCCGCCGAAGATCGCGGCATGCAGAACCGACACCATGCCGGTGATGTGAAACATCGGCACTACTGACAGCACCACGTTCTCTGCGGTGCTGTTGCCCCAGTAGCAGGTGGCCACGGCGTTGTGCAGGATGCTCGCGTGGGTGTGCATGCAGCCTTTGGGCAGGCCGGTGGTGCCGCTGGTGTAGGGC
>JAJAYS010000385.1 GCA_026786065.1 Polaromonas sp. | reverse complement strand
TGCGTGTGCTGCTGGCTCATCAGCCGCGCAGTGCGCCGGCGGCGGCCGCGTCCGTCTACGACCTGCAGCTGTCGGGGCACACCCATGGCGGGCAGTTCTGGCCCTGGAACCTGTTCGTGCCGCTGCAGCAGCCCTTTACCGCCGGGCTGCATCGGCTGCAGGATTTGTGGGTCTATACCAGCCGGGGCACTGGCTACTGGGGGCCGCCCAAGCGGTTTGGTGCGCCGTCAGAGATCACGCTGCTGCGGCTGGTTGTGGCTTCGGATTGAGGCTGGCGCTGCAACCCCGCGCATTGCGTGACCGCACCAGCCTCGCGTAGGCGGGCGCTGACAAGCGGCGGCGCGCGGCGGACTTTGCGTTGAGGCGACGGCGGCGTAGCATGAGCTTCGGCACCATTTGCACAAGACGCTGCGTTTTGCCTCCTTTTATTGGCAAGCGGCGCGGTGGTTTGGGATAAAAAGGGTTTGCAGCCCATCCCGATCCTGCAGCCGCAGACCCGCCGAGGTCGTGAGGAGGGTCGGTTGGGTCTTTTTACTAAACGACAAACTGGTCACTCCTTATGCGCGCATCTCTTTTTCGCTCTCGCCTTCACTACGCGCTTGTTGCAGCGCTGGCGCTTCCGGCGCTGGCCGGGGCGCAGTCGTTTGATGCACCTCAGCCTGTGCCGTATCCGAACGGCGGCGGCGCGCTTTGGCCGCCTGGCTTTTATGGCGGACCGGCGGGTGGGCCTGTTGGGGTGCCCTACGAGGGGCTGAGGGTGGACGGCTATCCCTCCAACCGCAATCTGAATCTGGGCGACCGGACGCCTAATCTGGGCCCGACCGTGCCCGACCGGCGTGGCGCCCCGCAGCCGATTCAGCCGATGCAGCGCTGGGGCCAGACCGGGCCGACCTGGGGCTCGGTGCAGCCCGTACCCGAAGCCGGGCGCGGCGACGGCCTGCGCCTGCGCGGCCAATGACCTGCTGATGGCCTGCGCACCATCGTTCCCGGCCCTTGCCGACGGATCGTGGCCGGGCGCCGCTGGGTGGTCATGGTTGTGCATCAAATAGGCCTTTGGCCCAATCAATCCGGGCGTAAGCAGGTATGCTTTTTATAGCGACTGGATTGGCTCCAGGCCCGGCCATTGGGCGTGGTTCGGGTGTGGCGCGCCGGAGGAGCGGCCAGGCGGGACGCGGTGCGCCTCCCGCGTTCCCGCGCTGACTACGCGGTTCGCTGGCAAGCGCCGACATGCGCAAATGCCGCAGCCGATCACACTGGCGGGGAAGCTGTGGGTGCTCAGAATCCGGTGACTGGTGACTGGTGACCAGTGCTCGGCGGTGGCGCAAGCACCACGCCATCGCGGTGCCCGCCCGCCGCCGGAGTTTTTCCAGTTTCCGAACAGGCGCCGTGCTTAGCGCCAAGGAGGCCATCCATGTTTCGACCGCTCTACCCCCTCTTGTTCGCCTTCGCCGTCGGCCCTGGAATGGTCGGCGCCCAAAGCCCGGCGCCGCTCCCAATGCCGCGCTTCAATGCGCCGACGCAGCCCCAACGGCCGGCACCGACTACGGCCCGCCAGTTGCCTGCAGAGCGCGACGGCGCCGCCACGGCAGCGCCCGATCCGGTCATCGTGCGGCCAGCGCCGCGCATCAACCGCAATCCGGCCTTTCGCGAAGCCCTGCCACCGGCGCCGGTCCCGCGCGACAGCGATCGCGCAACGATCCCGCCGCAGACCAGCGACAGTTCGCGCGCCACGCTGGTGCCGCCCGCCGGCCCGTGCGATTCGCGTAATTCGACGACGCGGCCGGTGCGTATTCCGGAAGGCGATAACCCGGCTGCATCGCCCTGCGCGCCCTGAGTTGCGGCAACGCCTAGCGGTTCAGCTACGCGCTGCGCCACGCCCCTCGTCGGCAGCGCCATCACCGTCATCGTCTTCCGCGGCGCCCTTCGCCGTGGCGAAGCGCCCGGCTGCGCGCAAATCCTGCAGCCAATCGGCGTAGGCCTGCGGCTGCGCTTCGGGAGGCGCCCGCAGTAGCGCTGCCGGATGCAACGTGACCAGCACCTGCCGGCCGTCGGCTCGGCTGAACCACTGCCCGCGCTCCGACATCACCGCCACCCGCCGCCCCAGCAATGACGCCGCCGCAGTCGCCCCCAGCGCCACCAGCGCCTCGGGCCGGACTAGATCGATCTCGCTTTCCAGCCAGTGCAGGCAGGCGGCGGCCTCCTGTTGCGATGGCGTCTTGTGCAGCCGCCGCTTGCCACGCGGCGCGTACTTGAAATGCTTCACCGCGTTGGTGATGAACAGGTCGGCCCGCGCCCAGCCCAGTTCGGCAAGAGCCTGGTCGAACAACTGCCCCGCAGGCCCAACCAGCGGACGGCCGCGCAGGTCTTCCTGGTCGCCCGGCTGTTCACCGACGACCATCAGCCGCGCCCGTGCCGGTCCCTCCCCGCACACCGCCTGGGTGGCATGCGCGCCGATGGGGCAGTCGCGGCAACGCTGGGCGGCTGCGTTCAGCGTCAGCAGATCGGGCGGTCGTGCCCCTCCCGCCACTGCGCCAATGGCCAGCGCAGTCTGAGACCGCTCTGCTGCCGCGGCGGCTTCCTTGAACACCGGGATGCGCCGCCGCGGCGAGCTTGCAGGCGCATCAAGCATGCGGCTTTGCCGCTGCGCTGATTGCGCCGTCAGAACTGAAATGCATTGCGTTTCAGGCAGGTTTTTCCAGTAGCGCCGCGGCATTTCTTTTTGCATGGCCTTCAGCTTGAGTCTGGCCGGATTGAAGATGTGTTGGTAGTAAGTCAGCCAGAGCTGCTCACCCGCGTCGGCCGGCGGGGCGTCGAGCTTGTTTGCGCCCGGCCCAAAGCGCAGCAAGGCCTCCAGCCCGCCGCCGGGCCGCCCCAAGGCGGGC
>JAJAYS010000384.1 GCA_026786065.1 Polaromonas sp. | reverse complement strand
GTGCAAAACGGCGTGGCGATACGGGTGCAGGGCAACCCCGAGCACCCGCAGACTGCGGGCGTGCTGTGTACCAAGGTGTCGCGCTACACCGAGCGCAGCCACCACCCCGAGCGGCTGCTGCAGCCGCTTAAGCGCACTGGCCCCAAAGGCGCGGGGCAGTTCGAGCCGGTCAGCTGGGACGCGGCGCTGAGCGACATCGCGGCGCGGCTGAAAACCATCGCCGCAGCCGATCCGCAAGCCATCGTTCCGTACAGCTATGCCGGCACGATGGGCCTGGTGCAGGGCGAGTCGATGGCGGCGCGGTTTTTCAACCGGCTCGGTGCGTCGCAGCTGGACCGCACCATCTGCTCCACCGCTGGCGGCGAAGGACTGACGCACACGCTGGGCGGCAAGGTCGGCATGCGGGTCGAATACTTTGCCGAATCAAAACTCATCCTCATCTGGGGCAGCAACGCGATTGGCAGCAGCCTGCATTTCTGGCGTTATGCGCAGCAGGCCAAGCGCGACGGGGCGCGCCTGGTGTGCATCGACCCGCGCCGCACCGAAACCGCCGAGAAATGCCACGAACACGTCGCGCTGCGCCCCGGCACCGACGCTGCGCTGGCCCTCAGCCTGATGCACCAGCTGATCACGCACGACTGGCTGGACCACGACTACATCGGCCGGCACACCTTGGGCTGGGAGGCGCTAAAAGAGCGGGCGCTGCAGTGGCCGCCCGAGCGCGCCGCTACCGTCTGCGGCGTGCCGGCCGCGCAAATCGAGCGGCTGGCGCACGACTACGGCCAGTGTCGGGTAGCAGGGCAGCCGGCGGCGATCCGGCTGAACTACGGCATGCAGCGGGTGCGCGGCGGCGGCAATGCGGCGCGTGCCGTGGCCTGTCTGCCGGCGCTGATTGGCGCGTGGCGGCACCGCGCCGGCGGCTTGCTGCTGAGCAGCTCGGGGCAGTTTCCGATTGACCAGCCGGCCTTGCAGCGGCCCGATCTGCTTCTTGGCGCTGAGCCGCGCACCATCAACATGGTGACCATCGGCGACGCGCTGCTGGCAGAGGCCTCACCGGCTTTCGGGCCGAAGATAGCCGCGCTGCTCGTGTACAACAGCAACCCGGTCGCGGTGGCTCCGGACTCCAGCCAGGTGGTGCGCGGCTTTGCGCGTAGCGACCTGTTTACGGTGGTGCTGGAGCATTTCAGGACTGACACTGCCGACTACGCCGACTACATCCTGCCGGCCACCACCCAGCTCGAACACTGGGACGTGCATTACGCCTACGGCCACACCGACGTACTGCTGAATCGCCCGGCGATTGCGCCGCTGGGCCAGGCCCGGCCGAACACGCAGATTTTTCGGGAACTGGCGGCCCGGATGGGCTTTGACGAAGCCTGCTTTGCCGACAGCGACGAGGCCCTGTGCCGCGCGGCCTACGGCAGTCGGGTGGACTTCAATGTGCTGCTTGAAAAAGGCTTTGCGACGCTGGCGCTGCCCGAGGCACCATTTGCCCACGGCGGCTTTCCCACGCCCTCTGGCCGCTGTGAATTTTTCAGCGCGGCGCTGGCCAGGCGCGGGCTGGACGGCCTGCCCGACCACCTGCCGAACTACGAGGTGGCGGGCTCGTCCAGCACTTATCCGCTGGCGATGATCTCACCGCCGGCACGCAATTTTTTGAATTCCACCTTCGTCAATCTGACCAGCTTGCGCGCCATCGAGGTTGAACCGCTGCTTGAAATCCACCCCGACGACGCCGCCCCGCGCCAGATCGCCAGCGGCGACACGCTGCGCGTCTTCAACGCCCGCGGCAGCTACCAGGTGAAGGCCGAGGTGTCGCTGCGCGCCCGGCTTGGGGTCGTCAACGGCCTGGGCATCTGGTGGCGCAAGCTGGGCTTGGCCGGCACCAACGTCAACGAGTTAACCAGCCAGCGGCTGACCGACCTGGGGCGCGGGCCGGTGTTTTACGACTGCCTGGTCGAGGTGGCGCGGGTTGACGCGCCCGGCGCTTTGACGCCGGAAACTTTGGCGCCGGGCGCTTTGACCCCGGCTTCCCTGGTTCCGGCCGCTTTGGCTCAGGGCGCTTTGGTTTCAGGCGCTTTGGCTCCCGCCGCTTTGGTTTTTACGCCTGCGGCTACTGCGGCCCCCGCCGCATGAGGGTTGGCGCCGGTCCGCACAAGCACGGCGGCACCCGGCAGGCATGCTGGCTTGCTTTGGGCCTGGCTCTGGCGGGCCTGACCGGCCTGGCGGGCTGCAGCAGCGCTGGCTACTACTGGCAGTCGGTCAGCGGCCATGTCAAGCTGATGCACGCGGCGCGCCCGGTCGGGCAATGGCTGGCAGACGACTCGGTGGCCGCGCCGCTCAAAGAGCGGCTGGCAATGAGCCAGCGCATACGGGACTTCGCCGTCACCGAACTCAAGCTGCCCGACAACGCCAGCTACCGCAGCTACGCCGACCTGCAACGCAGTGCGGCGGTATGGAACGTGGTGGCCGCACCCGAGTTCTCGCTGACGCTCAAGACCTGGTGTTTCCCGGTGGCTGGCTGCGTCGGCTACCGCGGTTATTTCAACGAGGCCGACGCCAAAGCCGAGGCGGCGCGCGTCGCCGCCGAAGGGCTGGAGGTATCAGTCTATGGCGTGCCGGCCTACTCGACGCTGGGCTGGCTGGACTGGGCCGGCGGTGACCCGCTGCTGAACACCTTCATCCGCTACCCCGAGGGCGAGCTGGCGCGGCTGATTTTTCATGAGCTGGCGCACCAGGTGGTTTATGTCAAAAACGACACCGCCTTCAACGAATCGTTTTCGACCGCCGTTGAGCGGCTGGGCGGGGCGCGCTGGCTGGCCGCAGAGGCCGCACGCGGCAACACCCAGGCTGCCAGCGACTACGCCGGGTTCGACCAGCGCCGCCAGCAGTTCCGCATGCTGACCCAGCGCACGCGCCGCGATCTGGACGAGATTTACAAGCAAAATGAGCCGAAAACCCATCAAATACGGGTGCAAGCAGCTACAAAGGTAATAGCAAAAGAAACCGTCATGCAGACCTTTCGTAGCGAGTACACGCAGCTCAAGGCAGGTTGGGGTGGCTATGCCGGCTACGACGCCTGGGTGCGCCAGGCCAACAACGCCAGCTTTGGTGCACAGGCGGCTTACGACGACCTGGTGCCGGGGTTCGAGGCGCTGTTTGAGCGCGAAAACCACGACTGGCCGCGTTTTTACAAGGCGGTGCGCCGGCTGGCGGCGCTACCCAAAGCCGAGCGCGACCAGGCCCTCAAACCCCCTTTTCAACTTCAATAAAACGGACTCGCGCATGGCAGACATTCACATCGAACGGCCGCACGGCATGGGCTTGGTGCAAGCCCGGCAGGCCGCCCAGGCCTGGGCCGAAAAGGCCGAAAAAAAATATGACTTGCGCTGCACCTACCAGCAGGGCGAGACCGCCGATGCACTAAGCTTCACCCGCTCCGGCGTCAGCGGGACGCTGCGGGTGACCGGCGAGCGCTTCGATCTGCAGGCCAAACTGGGGTTCCTGCTGAGCGCGTTCAAGGAGCGGATCGAGGGCGAGATCGGCAAGACGCTGGACGCGCTGATTGCCACGCAGGCGCCCGGCCCAGACCCGGCCAGCGAATCCGCGTAAGCGACGGCGTGGACACCTCAGGGCGAGCGCAATGTGTGCGGCAAGGGCGAACAAAATCAGGTGCGGCCCAAGCGAATGGAAAGGGGTGAACCGTTGAACCGGCTGCTCATGTTTCCAGCAAAAGCGACAACTCAGCCCAATTCGTCGATCAGGTCGATGTACTGGCGCATCGCGTCGTCCTGCGGGTGCCCCTTCAGCTTGGTCCAGGCATCCCACTTGGCGCGGGCCACCATGTCGGCAAAGCCCGGTTTGGGCTCGGCGTTGTCGCCCACGCTGCCCTGCTTGTAGAGCGCATAAAGTTTGAGGAGCGTCGCGTTGTCGGGCCGCTCGTTAAGGTTTTTTGAAGCGGCCGCAGCCTGCTCGAATTGGGTTTTGAGATCGGCCATCGGGCGTTCCTGAAAAAAATCGGGTTTGGAAACCCTCCAGGCACGTTTTTTAAGCGTTTCGGAGCGTTTGACTATGCATACCGGGCGTAGGCAGCTCTCTTTTTTATAGCTACCAGCCGCAGCTGGTAGCGCCCCAAAGCACAATGAGCGGTCCTCAGACGGCTGCGCCGACCGCGCCGACCGCAACACTTGGCAGCGAGCCGTTCAGGCGCGCCGCTGGCATGGCAGCCCCAAACGGGCGCCGGGCGGCGATTTCCAGCAGCCCGTCAAAAATCAGGCTGTCCACCAGCTCAAACTGCACCGACATGCTCGGCGCCATCTTCCAGCCGGCGCCGCCGGTCATGATGCATTCGGGCGCTTCGCCGCAATGCCGGGTCAGGTTGTCCACCATGCGTTGCACCGCCCCGGCGATGGCAAAAGTGCCGCCGCTGGTCAGCGCGTCGCTGGTGCTGATTGGGAAATCCCGGACCTCGCCGGTCGGGACATGCAAGCCGGCAGTGCCCGACTCGAGCGCCCGCAGCATGATGCCGTGGCCCGGCAGGATGAGGCCGCCCAAAAACTGCCCGGAGGCGTCAATGGCCTCGACGGTGACGGCGGTGCCGACCATCACGACCACGCAAGGCTTGCCGCTGCCGCGCCGCAAAAGCCGGTGGCGCGCGCCTATCATGGCGACCCATCGGTCGGCCCCAAGGCGGGCTGGGTACTCGTAGCCGTTGCTGAGACCCGCCTCCTGCGAGCTCGACACCACCCAGTGCGGCAACACGTCCCAATGCTCCATCTGCTCGGCGACCCGGCGCTTGACGGCGTCGCCGGCGACAATGCAACCGAGCACTCGCCGCGGCTGCGGCAGCAGCGCCCAGTCGGTCTCGGCGAGTTTGTCGATGTTCTCTAAAAACACCGCGCCCTGCGCCAGCACCTCCGCGCCCGGCGCCAGCGCGTCGTAAAGCGCCCATTTCAGGCGCGTGTTACCTACATCGAGAGCCAGCAGTGTCATATGACGGAATTATGGGCAGATTTGCAACAACTACAGAAAGGCCGCAAGAGCGTTTTTCGGGGTAGGACGGACCCGCGTCATGGCGCACCGCCAGCCGCGTCAAAGTAGCCCGAACACTGGGCTGCTGCACCGCCGACATCTTGTCGTCCACCCGCAATTTCGCCATCGGGTCGGCCAGATAAAAAACCACGGCGCGCCTGCAAACACGCGGCGGATGCATCACCAGCCCCAAGGTTGGGCGCCGCTGGCGAAGGGGTCGGCGCCCGGCAGCACGAGGGCTGCGACGGCGAATGCGTTCAGCCCCGCAAGCCCTTCTGAAACGCCGCTGCTTGGGGACCCTCGGGGGGGCACACCGTTGAATTTAGCCTGCTTGGGTATGGCGTCAGGCGAACCAAAACCGCGACAATCATCGCAATGAAAAAGGCCGCTTCAGGATCCATTGCACCGCATTGCGGTCAGTCCCCTCCTTTTTGCCCGCCGCGCCTGCTGCTTGTCCACATTGACCGCAGCATGCCGTTCTGGGTGCGCGGTGCCGTGCTGCCCTTCCTGCGCCTGCCGGCGTGGCATGGGCCTTTTTTGGCGTCGTCGCTGGCCATCGGCCGTCAGCACGTCGGCCGGGTCTGTTCAAGCGGCCTTCTCCATAAGTCCCTGCATAAACGTCTGAATAGGCCCCTGCGGGCGGCGACCGGCTGGGCTCCGTCAGTCCGCTGCGCTGCTTTTCTTGCCAAAAGCCGGGCGGTTGGCCGCAGTAACGCGCCATGCGGCCCATCCCTATCCAGCCGTCACCGACCCAACGTGGTGATGCCCGAGGTCCCTGGACATCAAGCATGAGCTTTCCCCTTTACCGCCGACCGGGTGGCGTGGTTTTTCTCGACGACGACGCCGATTACCTGCAGATGCTTGGCAGGGTGATGCCGGCCAACTGGTACGTGCGGCTGCTGACGAGCCCGGTGTGCTGCATCGAGCTGTTTGTGTCCGAGACAGCGCGGCTGGAGTCAGACGCCCGGCGGCAACAGGACATCGTCAACTGCTGGCGCGAAGGCGTGCCGCTGATTTCAGGCATCCTCGATTACTGGCAGCAAGACGGCTCGGCCCGCTTCGGCTTCACCCAGGTCTGCGTGGTCGATTACGCGATGCCGGCAATGAGCGGGCTGCAGGTCGTCGGGGAGCTGAAAGGTAAAGGCTGGCCCGGTGCGCGCGTTCTGCTGACCGGCCGGGTTGAAGAGCAACTGGCGGTTTCTGCCCTCAACCGGGGTTTGATCGAACGATTTTTGCCCAAGCAGTCCAGCGATCTGCGGCTACGCCTGACCGACGCGATCACGACGTTGCTCGATCGGCCGCTTCGACGCCAGCAGCAACTGTGGCGGGCTACGCTGTCGCGCGGGCAGCGCGTCTGGTTGTCCGATGCGGCGCTGCGGGCCCAGCTAGTAGCGCTGGCCGAACGCGAAAACTGGATCGAGCATGTCGTGATCGGCTCGCCCTTTGGCGTATTGGCTCTGGACAGCGAAGGCCGCGCCAGCTGGCTTCAACTGGAGAGAGAAGACAAGCTCTGCGAAATGGCCGACATGGCCCAATCGGAAGGCTGGGACGAGCCGGCGGTGCAAGACATCCGCGCCGGGCGTGCGCTGATCGATTTTGAACTGAAGCTCGCGCTGGGCGCCGCTCACCAGCCGCAGCCCCAGCCGAGCTTTGCTCTCGGCCGTAAAGAACTCGGCCTGCTTGCCGCCTTGTTTCGCCTGCCGTCGTGGCGCGTTCTGGATTCAGCTCAGCACCATGCCCGGTTTCTGGCCGCCCGCCAGGAGCGCGCCCTTCCGGGCTGAAAGGGCGCTGTCTCGCGCGGCTTCAGCCTTGCGTCCACGGCAACCCCTGAAAGCGCCAGCCGCCCCGCTTGCCGCGCTGCCCTGCTCCATCCGGGTCGCCTTCGAAGCCGTCGAGAATGTTGAAAGCCTGCAGCCCGAGTTCGGTCGCGCGCCGCGCCGCCGCGATCGACCGCACCCCGCTGCGGCACAAAAAGACCGCCTTTTTCCCGGAAGGAACCGCAGCTTTCACCGCCGCGTCGAAATCGGGGTTGAGCGCCATGTCAGGCCATTGCTTCCAGGCCACCGCCACCGCGCCGGGCACCGCGCCTACCCATTCGCGTTCGGCGTCGGTTCGTACATCGACCAGCAGCGCCTCGCCCGAGCCCATCCACTGATGGGCCAACTGCACGCTGACATCGCCGGCATAACCCGACGCCGGCTGGACTGTTTGCGCGGCGGCATGGTCGTCAGAGCCGGCATTGTTGGGGGCTGATTGCATTATTGGGTCCTTTCGGTTGATGGCGGGCCAATGCGCACGCTGCGCAGGCAAGCCACTCAACCAGTTTAGGCGTCTCGGGGCCGCCGCCTGAATTTGACAGCCGACGACCCGTACAAGTCGTGCAGCGGATCCCTGCACCACAATGGCGGCTCAGCCTGCCGTCGTTTTGCCCCCCTGCGGGGCTGGAGAGCCCCTTATGCCCAAGTCGAAACCTGCCCGGGTGCATCCCGCACCCGATGAATCCCCGGCTGACAGCGCCACCGAAGGCGCAGCGCTGGCTCGCCGACTGGCCGGCTGGCAGGTGCCGGTCGCGCAGGACAGACCTGCGCGCGCCCGCAGCAAGCCCGGTGCCGGCGCGTTTTCGCTGGCTGGGATGGACCCCGGCGCAACGCCGTTTTCCGGCGGCGACAAGGCGCGCGACAAGGCAAGCGTCGAAACCCTTGCCACTGAACTGGATGTGCTGCAGAACCTGTTCTACGCCGACAAGCGATTCAAGCTTCTGGTGGTGCTGCAAGGCACCGACACCTCCGGCAAGGACGGCACGCTGCGCGGCGTGTTCGGAAAGATCTCGCCGCTCGGCGTCAACACGACCGGCTGGAAAGCGCCTACCGACGAGGAGCGGGCGCACGATTTTTTGTGGCGCATCCACCACCGGGCGCCGGGCGCCGGGGAATGGAGGATTTTTAACCGTAGCCACTATGAAGACGTTCTCGTCCCGGCCGTCAACGGCTGGATCAGCGACGCGCAAACCGCCCAGCGCTTGCAGCACATCAATGACTTTGAGCGGATGCTGGCTGAAACCGGCACCGTTATTCTGAAGTTCATGCTGCACATCGGATTCGACGAGCAGCGCGAACGGCTGCAGGAGCGTATCGACGACCCCGACAAGCACTGGAAATTCAACGTCGGGGATATTGAGGTTCGCAAGCAATGGACGCAGTACCAGCAAGCCTATGAACGCCTGCTGGGCGCCACCAGCACCGCGTCGGCGCCGTGGGTTGTGGTACCGGCCAACTCAAAAACCCATCGAAACCTGATGATCGCCACGGTAGTACGCGCCGCCTTGCTCAAGCTGAAGTTGCGCTACTCACCGGCCGACCCTAAGCTGGAGCACATAAAAATCGCTTGAGTACAACGCGCTGTACCGTTTTGAGGTGGCAGACTGTTGAAGCCGATGGAGTAGATGAAGCCGATGTAGCGCGTCATCCGCTGTAAGCCGGACTGGTCGGCCAAACCCTATTGCATTCCTGCGCCGGATTACGCTCCCACCTTGCAGGCAGGTAATACAAACAAGCTCTCCGTAAAAACCCTCTTCTCCGGGAAACTATGATCGCAAACAATTCGATGTTTGGCCAGCGAGCCAGCCAGGCAACCCTGCAACCCCAACTACCCCGGAGATTTCTATGACTGATAGCAAAAGCCCTCGCCGCCGCGGCCTACTCCAAGGTGCCGCAGTCGCCGCCGGGGCCTTGTCGGCACCGATGATCGCGACAGCGCAAACCACCACCACCCTGCGCTTTCAAAGCACATGGCCCTCCAAAGACATCTTCCACGAGTACGCCAACGACTTTGCCAAAAAAGTTAACGACATGGCTGGTGGCAAGCTGAAGATCGAGGTGTTGCCAGCCGGTGCGGTGGTGCCTGCATTCCAGTTGCTGGAGGCAGTCAACAAGGGCACTCTCGACGGTGGCCACGGTGTGGTCGCTTACCATTACGGCAAAAATTCGGCGCTGGCACTGTGGGGTTCTGGACCGGGTTACGGCATGGACGCCAACATGGTGC
>JAJAYS010000383.1 GCA_026786065.1 Polaromonas sp. | reverse complement strand
GTTCGGGGCTTGGGGCGCGGCAGGTGTCGCGTCTTGCCTTGTACAAAACGCGTGATGCCGGGCGCTGAGGTGGTGCGGCTGGCGGGGATCGAACCCACGACCCTTGGCTTCGGAGGCCAATACTCTATCCACTGAGCTACAGCCGCAACGCTGAATTGTCCGAGCGCTCAATTTTGTCACAGATCGATGTGGCGGCCAGGGACTTGGCGGGAATCGGGCGCGAGCCGCTTCATTCACGCGGCGCAGTCGAGGCGCGCCGGTTGCCGGCGGTTGAGCAAGGCCTGCGCCCTGACAACCGGGTGCGCCTGAAAGGTGGCACGCTGACACGGACCGAGCTTCGGTACAGGGAAGGCCTTTGGGTCTGCCGGCGCAGCTCCGGCATGGGCCACCGCTTCGCGCAAGCTGATTGAGGACGGCATGGCTTCGAAACCCCGGCTGAACCCGCACCCCCACCTATAATCGGAGGGTTTTAAGTGCAGCTTGAGCCGACCCAATTTCTCACCGGGATCGCCCCCGTCAACACGCCGATTCAGACGGTTAATCCGCTTTTTATCTTTCCCCCTCCCCGCTTTTTGAGGATGCCATGAGCGAAAACGATTCCAGTACGGTCCACGAAGTCGAGCACACCGGACCGATCAAAACGCCAAAACAGCTGCTGGTCGCTGTGTTTTTCTCGTTCATCGTGCCGATCTTCGTCATCATCGGGCTGGTTTACTACGTCGTCCTGGACTCCCGCCCTGCCGCCGGCGCAGGCAACACCGCCAAAGATGTCGCGGCCCGCATCCAGAAAGTCGGCATGGTCGAAATACGCGACGCCAACCGGCCGCTGAAGTCCGGCGAAGAAGTTTATAAAGCCCAGTGCGTGGCCTGCCACGCGGCCGGCGGCGCCGGTGCCCCCAAGTTCGGTGACACCGCCGCCTGGTCGGCACGCCTTCAAACCGGCTTTGAGGCATTGTGGAATTCGTCACTGAAGGGCAAGGGCGCCATGGCGGCGCAAAGCGGCGGCGAACACAACGACACCGAAATCGGCCGCGCGGTGGTGTACCTGACAGCTTCGGCCGGCGGCAAGTTTGCCGAACCCCAGGCCCCCGCGGCGGAGACCGCCGCCGCATCGACTCCGGCGGTCGCCGCTGGCCCGTCGCCCGACGTGGTCGCCGCGCTGGCTGCCGCCAACAAGGCGGCGCCAGCCACTGCTGCACCGGCGGCCAGTCTCTCGGCCGGTGCGGGCGAGGCGCTGTACAAGCAGGCTTGTATCGCCTGCCACGCTTCCGGGGTTGCCGGCTCACCCAAACTGGGCGACAAGGCGGCATGGGCGCCGCGATTGGCCCTCGGAATCGACGGCCTGACCGCCAGTGTCGTCAAGGGCAAAGGCGCCATGCCGCCAAAAGGCGGTTCGGCTGCGAGCGACGCCGAGATCCGGGCGGCGGTCGAATTCATGACCGCGACCGTCAAGTAGGCGCTGTGCGGCCTGCGCGCCGGCCCCCCTGAGTGACAAGCCGGCTTCAGCCGGCTTTTTTGCGTTTTTCGAGAGAAAATACCGCTTATGACCAGTAAATATGGGCGTAACCAGCTACGTTTTTTGTAGCGACTGCGGACGGCGGACGAAGCCGAATCGGGCAGGAAAGGCGGCTGCCGCGCCGGGCTGCGGCTGCCAGACGCCGGCCTCGATGGCATCGGCCGCATGCGTCATGTCCAGCGTGTGGACCAGCCCGAAGCCGAGGTCGGTCAGCAGGTACACCCGGCCGTCGTCGCCGACCAGGCAAGTGGCGGGCTGGGCAGCCGGAGCAGCTTGGGGAAGTTGGGCAATCTGAGCCAGCTGCCCGGTGTGGGCCGACACCGCGAAGCCGGGCGCCGGCTCGACCCGCAAGATCACCGGCGTCGCTTCAAGCTCAACGTACACCCGCTGCGGGCCGTTTTGAAAATACCAGTGGCCGCAGTCGTCACTAGCGTAATTGCGGGCGATGAAATCGACCAGCTTGTCGTGCACTAACCGCGAGCCCTTGACCGCCGGGAACGCCCCGGCCGCCTGCACCCGGTCGTCCCGCATGTACCAGTCGCCGCGCGCATCCAGCGCCAGCCCGCCATAGCAGGCCGGCACGTTCGGCCACTTGGCCATCGCTTGTTTGACGATATCGTCCATGCGGCTATTTTGCGCGGCGGGCCGTGGCCGGGTGGAGACAAGGTTTTGCGGATTTTCGGGCCGGATGGGGCGTTTCGGCACCGTTCAACTAACAACATTTGCCTGCGTAAACAATTAAAAATGACGTCCCCGACCCGCCACCGTAAAAGCCAGAGGGCTCGGCCGCCGCACAGGTGTTGCATGAGTCACCTTTCCCCTTCAGCGATGACAAGCATTGGAGACTACGGCTTGGTGTTCGGGTAAAACACCCTTTTTCGGGGGATTCCTCGGGCAGCAACGCAGCGAAACCCCCAGCCATAAAAAAAGCCCGCACAAAGCGGGCTTTTTTTATGGCCAGAGGATGGCTTAGTTGCCGGCACCGGTGGGGAGAAGCACTACCCTATCGTCTGATGCTGCGGTCGCCAGCGAGCCCGTCGCGGCCGCCGAGGGTGCGCCGGTGGGCGAGACGATGCCTGCGGTTTTCAGTTTTTCAAGGTCGGCGTCGGTGGCCGAGCCGGTCGGGCTGGCCACAAACGCCGTGAACAGGAAGCCGGCATCGGCCACGCTCAGGCTCGGCAACAGTGCCTTCATGGCCGGAACGAAGTCGTTGACGATACGGGCGTTCAGGGCGGTCCTGTCGGCCAACAGCGCCCTGACAGCGGGCAAGGCAAACCAGGCCGCCGGGTCGGCAGCGGTCATGCCGGGCACGTTGCGCAGATAGATCACCAGCATGTTGGTCATGGGTGTAATGTTGCCTGACTGTGTCGCCTCAGAACCGCTGGTAATGGAGTACAGCGGGGTACCGCCAGCGGGCGTGATGGCCAGCAGGCAAGGACCCGCGCCGCCGATGATAAGGACCGTGAACGAACCGTCGAGGTTCGACGTGGCCGTGCCGTTGCCGGTTTTGCAGGTGGCCATGACAGCGCCGACCAGGGGCGCGCCCGTGGCGGCCGTTCCACTCAGGGTCAAGGTCGATCCGCCACCACCACCACCACCACCACCGCCACCGCCACCGCCACCGCCTCCGCAAGCGGCCAGCAACGCACTGCCACCCAAAACCAGGCAAGCCAGAGAAATTTTATTGAAACGCATAACCATCCCTTTATGAAAGATTTTATAAAAAATGTATCTTATCGAAACGCCAAGAAACATGGCAGTTGATGTGCCCAAGAAGCTTTGCCGGCCCACATTACCAACACTATTCTTCAATCGATCGAATCCCGCGCATACAGGTAGAACGACTCACGCATGCGCTGCACCTGGCCCGTGATGTAGTCCGGCGTGATGCGGCCCGAGTTGAGCTGCTCCACTTCGGGCTTGTAATTCAGGTTCACCGGCCGCACGGCCGCGTTGTCCACAAAATTGCCGGTGTTGCCGCCATTGGTCAGCAGCGTCCTGATCGACTGCGCATAACGCGGCGTTCCGGTCAGTTGCAC
>JAJAYS010000382.1 GCA_026786065.1 Polaromonas sp. | reverse complement strand
GCGCCAGGTAGTCGGCCATGTCGCGCGCGTAAAGCTGCAAGATGAAGTCGGGGCCGGGGGAGGTGCGGTAGCACTGCTGGACCGCCGCGTCGCGGGCAATGCGGGTCTCGAAGGCGTCGAGCGCATCTTCGGCCTGGCGGTCCAGCGTGATCTCGGCAATCGCCAACAGGCCGTGGCCCAGCAGCGGCGCAAGTTTGTCCGGGCTCAACACCGCAATTTGCCGCTCGATCAGCCCGGCGTCGTGCAGGCGCTTGACCCGGCGCAGACAGGTCGGCGGCGACACATGAACTTTCGTCGCAAGCTCGATGTTGGTGATCGAACAATCGCGCTGCAGTGCGTCCAGAAGTTGGCGATCAACTATATCCAGCGCAGGGACAAAATTGTGTTTAGATTCCATTTAATACGGTTTTACGAAACTAAATTTCTTTGTTAAATAGAATTGAAATAATAGTCCGAATCCACTCCATATTAAATTCCATATTTCAATCCGCCCGCCGTAGCATCGCTGCTTATTGAAACTCGGAAAGCAGCTTATGTGCGGCATCGTGGCAGGCGTATCGCCTCAAAATATTGTCCCGGTTCTGGTTCAGGGCCTGCAGCGGCTTGAATACCGGGGCTACGACTCCTGCGGCGTGGCGGTACACGCAGGCGGCTTGCGGCGGGCCCGCAGCACCTCGCGCGTGGCCGACCTGCAGGCGCAGGTCAGCGCGGAGCATCTTGAAGGAACGACCGGCATCGCGCACACCCGCTGGGCTACGCACGGCGCTCCGGTGGTCCACAACGCGCACCCGCATTTCAGCCACGGCAAAGGCAAAAGCAGCCTCACCGCGGGCGTCGGCAACCCCGGCCGCGTGGCGCTGGTGCACAACGGCATCATCGAGAACCACGACGAGTTGCGTGCCGGTTTGCAGGCCAAAGGCTACATCTTCGACAGCCAGACCGACACCGAGGTCATCGTGCATCTGGTCGATAGCCTGTACGACGGCGATATCTTCGAGGCGCTGAAGGCCGCCGTGGTCCAGTTGCACGGGGCTTACGCGATTGCCGCCTTCTGCAAGGACGAGCCGCAGCGCGTCGTCGGGGCGCGGGCCGGTTCGCCGCTGATTCTGGGCGTCGGCCATAACGGGCTGGAGAATTTTCTGGCCAGCGACGCAATGGCGCTGGCCGGCGTCACCAACCAGATCGTCTATCTCGAAGAGGGCGACCTGGTGGACATCCAGCTCGGCAAGTACTGGATCATCGACCGGCAGCACAAGGCGGTCGTGCGCGAGGTCAAAACCGTGCTGGCGCACAGCGGCGCGGCCGAGCTCGGCCCGTACCGCCATTACATGCAGAAGGAAATTTTCGAGCAGCCCCGGGCAATTGCCGACACGCTCGAAGGCGTGGCGGGCATCGTGCCCGAGCTGTTCGGCGATGCCGCTTACCGCGTGTTCAAGAACATCGACTCGGTGCTGATCCTGGCCTGCGGCACCAGCTACTACAGCGGCTGCGTGGCCAAGTACTGGCTTGAATCGATTGCCGGCATGCCGACGCAGGTCGAGGTGGCCAGCGAGTACCGCTACCGCACCTCGGTGCCCAACCCCCGCACGCTGGTCGTCACCATCACGCAAAGCGGCGAAACCGCCGACACGCTGGCCGCGCTGCGCCACGCCCAAAGCCTGGGCATGACGCACACACTGACCATCTGCAACGTCGCCACCTCGGCGATGGTGCGCGAATGCAAGCTGGCCTACATCACGCGGGCCGGCGTCGAGATCGGCGTGGCCTCGACCAAGGCCTTCACGACCCAGCTCGCCGGCCTCTTTTTGCTGACTCTGGCGCTGGCGCAAAGCAGGGGCCGGCTGACTGCCGAAGAAGAGGCGGCACACCTCAAGGCCATGCGCCACCTGCCATCTGCCCTGCAGGCCGTGCTGGCGCTGGAGCCGCAAATCATCGCCTGGTCCGAAGACTTCGCGCGCAAAGAGAACGCCCTGTTTTTGGGCCGTGGCCTGCACTACCCGATCGCGCTCGAAGGCGCCCTCAAGCTAAAGGAAATCAGCTACATCCATGCCGAGGCCTACCCGGCGGGCGAGCTCAAGCACGGCCCGCTGGCGCTGGTTACCAGCGCGATGCCGGTGGTTGCAGTGGCACCCAACGACAGCCTGATCGAAAAGCTCAAGAGCAACCTGCAGGAGGTGCGGGCCAGGGGCGGCGTGCTCTACGTGCTCGCCGACGCCGACAGCCGCCTCGGCAACAGCGAAGGCATTCACGTGATCCGCATGCCCGAGCACTACGGCGCTTTGAGCCCGCTGCTGCATGTCGTGCCGCTGCAGTTGCTGGCGTATCACACCGCCTGCGCGCGCGGGACGGATGTGGACAAGCCGCGCAATCTTGCAAAGAGTGTGACCGTCGAATGACGGTCACGGTGCGCGCAAGCCCACTGCGCGGTTTGGGGAGCACTCATATCGCGAAGCGATGTGAGGTGATCACACAAGCCACGAAATTTGGCCAAAAGCGTGACCGTTGAATGACGGGCATGTTTTTGCGTTGTGCAACAACGCCGACGCAAGTGGGGTCAAATTTTTGGCTTGGTGGACGCTCAGTTTGTGCCGCAACGTTATGCGGCTATATAAATCGCGCAATGTCGCGAAAAGCGTGACGGCCGAATGACAGGCTTGGTGCGCGCTGGCGCTAGTCAGGCCATGGTCACGGTCACGGTCACGAACCGCACCGCCTCAATACGTTTCCAGGTGCAGCCGCCCCTGCGCCTTCAACCCGGCGCCGACGGCGTCCCAGTCCAGGCCGGCCTGCTGCGCCACGTCGCGCAGCGCCAGCACCACGCCTTCTTCCATGCTCTTTAGCCCGCAGACGTAGAAGCAGCTGTTTGCGTCGCGCATCAGTGCGGCCAGATCGGCGGCGCGCTCGCGCATGAGGTCCTGCACATAGCGCTTGGGCTCGCCGGGGGTGCGCGAAAAAGCGAGGTTGATGTCGATGAAATCCTTTGGCAGGCTTTGCAGCGGGCCGAAGTAAGGCAGCTCCTGCTGCGTGCGTGCGCCAAAAAACAGCAACAGCCTGCCGCCTTCGAACTTGCCCGATTGCCGAAGCCGCCGCCGCCATTCGGTCATCGCGCGCATGGGCGCGCTGCCGGTCCCGGTGCAGATCATCACGATGTTCGAGCGTGGGTGATTGGGCATCAAAAAGCTGCTGCCGAACGGCCCGACCACCGCGACCGTCTCGCCGACTTGCAAGTCGCACAGGTAATTGGACGCAACCCCGGTCACCGCATTGCCCTGGTGATCCTGCAGCACGCGCTTGACCGTCAGCGACAGGTTGTTGTAGCCGGGCCGCTCGCCGTTGCGCGGACTGGCCACCGAGTATTGCCGGGCGAAGTGCGGCTTGCCCTGGCCGTCCACGCCGGGCGCCAAAATGCCTATGGACTGGCCTTCGAGTACCGGAAACGGCAGGCTGCCGAAGTCGAGCACCAGGTGGTGGGTGTCGTACTCCCTGCCAATTTCGGTGACGCGGACATTGCCCACCACCGTCGCCGTGACCGGATTTTTTGGGCTGTGGAGATTGGTGTACGGGTGGGCTGCCGACCAGGGCGGCACAGCCGATCCCCAGGCCGAAGAACTAAATTGCACTGCGTCGATGCCGCTGCCTGAGCTGGCTGCGGAAGACAGCAAGCCGGCCGCCGCGGACGGGGGCGCGGGGCCGTCTTCGGGCGCGATACCGGCCTCTGCCAGCTGGTCGGTGCTCCAGGAAGCTGGCAGTTCGTCCCATGTCAGTTGCTCGGCGGGCGAGTAGGCCTTTACCCTGGGCATGGTGCGCCAGTTGTCTATCGAGCCGGTCGGGCAGGGCGCAATGCAGGCCATGCAGAGATTGCATTTTTCGGCATCGACCACGTAGTTGCGCGCATCGTGGGTGATCGCCTGCACCGGGCAGGTTGCCTCGCAGGTGTTGCAACGAATGCAGATCTCCGGATCGATCAGGTGCTGCTCGATGACGGCAATGCTCATGCTGCTGCTGGCGTCCATGCCGGGTTACCTGTCAGTTGAAGCGGACGTATTCGAAGTCCGCCGCCTGCCGGTTGATGCCGATGGCCGGCGGCGCGATCCAGTTGGCGAATTTGCCGGGTTCGGCTACGCGGCCCATTAGCGACGCGACGAAAGCGCGGTCTTCCCGGCTCGGCAGCCATTTGTCGATGTTGGCGCTCCATTCCGCCTCGGACAGGACGCGGCCGTCGGGCGAAACCTTGACGCCAGCCAGTGCGCCTATGTTGCGGTGAAAGGCTTTGTGCGGGACGATCAGCCGCATCGGCAGCTGCGCCTTCTCCAACACCTTGTTCCAGCGTCCGACGCCGGAAACCGAGTCGCGTATGAAGTCGTCGCGCAGCACTTCGTTCAGGGCGTTGAGCATGGGCACGTCTTTTTCATGCAGCTCGCCGTTGCGCGCTTCCAGCACCTTGTAGGTCTGGCCTTTGAGCGCATGGTCGTCGTCCCGCCGGCTTTCCTCGAAACGACCCTTGAGGCCTGTGTTGTAGAAGGTCGCGGCGTTGCTCGACTCGTCGGCGCCGAACAGGTCGATCGTGACGCTGTAGTGGAAGTTGATGTAGCGCTGGACCGTCGGCAGGTCGATCACGCCGGCCGCACGCAGCCGGCTCACGTCATCAGTCTTGAGCTCGTTCATCACCTGGCTGGTGCGCTGGATCACGCGCGAAATGCCGCTCTCGCCGACGAACATGTGGTGCGCTTCTTCAGTCAACATGAACTTGGTGGTACGCGCCAGCGGCTCGAAAGCGCTCTCGGCCAGCGCGTTTAGCTGGAATTTGCCGTCGCGGTCGGTGAAGTAGGTGAACATGAAAAAGCTCAGCCAGTCGGGCGTCGCCTCGTTGAAGGCGCCCAGAATGCGGGGGTTGTTTTCGTCCCCGCTGCGGCGCACCAGCAGCGCGTCGGCCTCCTCGCGGCCGTCGCGGCCGAAGTGCTTGTGCAGCAGGTACACCATCGCCCATAGGTGGCGGCCTTCCTCAACGTTGATCTGGTAGAGGTTGCGCAGGTCGTACAAGCTGGGCGCGGTCAGGCCGAGGTGGCGCTGCTGCTCGACAGAGGCTGGCTCGGTGTCGCCCTGGGTCACGATGATGCGGCGCAGGTTGGCACGGTACTCGCCGGGCACCTCGTGCCAGGCTTGCTCGCCCTTGTGGTCGCCGAAGTGGATCTTGCGCTCGGTGTTACCCGGGTTCAGAAAGATGCCCCAGCGGTAGTCGCGCATCTTGACGTGGCCGAAGTGCGCCCAGCCCTGCGGATCGACGCTGACAGCAGTGCGCAGGTAGACCTCGGAGTCGGTCGAGCCTTCGGGGCCGATGTCGTCCCACCAGTTGACGAATTTGGGCTGCCACTGCTCGAGTGCGCGTTGCAGCGTTCGGTCTTCGCCAAGGTTGACGTTGTTCGGAATTTTCTGGCTGTAGTCGATGCTGGTCATGGGGTTTCCTTTTGAACGTTAAATGATGGGCGCTCGGCTCAAACTCGATTCCAGTCGAACACCGCCTTGTCGCCCTTGCCGTAAACCTTCAGCGCGCCTCTTTCGCCGACCGCGTTGGGCCGCTGAAAGATCCAGTTCTGCCACGCAGTGAGCCGGCCGAAAACGCGGGTGAACATGTTCTCCGGGCCGTTGAAGCGCAGGTTGGCTTCCATGCCGGTCAGCGCATCGGGCGACATCGCCACGCGCTCCTCGACGGCAATGCGAATCTCGTCGGCCCAATCGATGTCGTCGGGATTGGCCGTGACCAGGCCGACAGCGAAAGCTGCATCGGCATCCAGCGGCTGGCCCAGCGTGGCGCGCACCGCGTCGAGCGCAGCCGCTTCGCCGTAAAAACGCCGGCTAAGTCGGCTCTGGTCGGTCACCATCGGGTACAGGCTGAAGTTGGCCTCGCTGACGGTGATTTTCGGTGTAGCGGCCGGGTCGTCAGGCAGCGCCAGGTGGTAGCTGCGGTCGCAAGCCAGCGCGAGTTCGAGCAAGGTGCCGGCAAAACAGGAGCCCGGCTCGATCAGCGCAAACAGGCTGCGCGACGACAGATCGAAGCGGCTGAAGGTGCGCCTTAGCAAACCGATGGTTTCTCGCACCAGCCAGTGGTTTTGCTGTGCCAGCAAAGTCGCATCGAGTGCCAGCACCGCCGCTGCATCGCCCTCGGTTCTGATCAGCCAGGTGCCAATCTCCAGCTCGTTGGTCCGCATCTGCAGGATCGCGTCTTCGAGCTCGCGTGCCATCTGCAGCGGGTACCAGGCGGCGCCAGCGGCTTCGATGCCGGCAAGGTCGGTCGGCTGCGTGCCCACCGGGCCCCGTATGGTCCAGCTGGCGCTGCGTTTGGTGCGGTCGATCGCGACGCTGACGAAGGCATAGTGCAATGTGTCGGCGCCAAGCTCGCAGGCCACGGGCGGCAGCAACACGCCTTTGGCGTCAAGCGGGCGATCGCTCAGCGCGGCGAGTTCGAGCGCGCGCTCCAGCACTTTTTGCGCAAACACCTGCGGCTTGGCGATGTCATCGACCAGCCGCCAGTCTTTGGCTTTTTGCCCGCGCACGCCTTCGACGCTGGTGCAAAACAGGTCGGCCAGGTCGTGACGTACATGTTTCTTGTCGGTGATACGGGTCAGCCCGCCGGTGCCGGGCAAAACGCCAAGCAGCGGCACCTCGGGCAAGCTGACGGCGCTTGCGCGGTCATCGACCAGAATGATTTCGTCGCAGGCCAGCGCCAGCTCGTAGCCGCCGCCCGCGCAGGCGCCGTTGACGGCCGCCAAAAACTTCAGCCCGCTGTAGCGCGATGAGTCTTCCATGCCATTGCGGGTTTCGTTGGTGAACTTGCAAAAATTGACTTTCCATGAGTGGCTGCTGACGCCGAGCATGAAAATGTTGGCGCCCGAACAGAACACCCGGTCTTTGGTGCTGGTGATTACCACCGTGCGCACTCCCGGGTGCTCGAAGCGGATGCGGTTGATCGAGTCGTTGAGTTCAATATCGACGCCGAGGTCGTAGCTGTTGAGCTTGAGTTTGTAGCCGGGGCGCAAGCCGGCGTTCTCGTCGAAATCGGCCAGCAGCGTGGCGATCGGGCCATCCAGTTTCAGCTTCCAGTGCCGGTAGTGACTGGGGTGGGTCCGGTAGTCAACACGGGCGTCGGTTTGGGTGGGGTCGGTCATATTTGTTCTCAGCGGCGCGATGCAAAACTGGGCGATTTACAAAGCTTCTGAATAATATTGCCTGTAAATCAGGCCAGTCAAGCAATTTAATGCATCAAATCAATTCAGGCTGGCAGTCCGATCGCGCGGCGCACCAGCTCCCGCAGCGCGGCCGCGCTGGGCGCCAGCGGCTGGGCGCTGGTGTCCAGCGTCAAGCCGGCTTTTGAGTAAAACGGCGCGCGCCCCGCCAGAATGTTTTTCAGGTCCTGCATGGCCTCGGTGCTGGCTGCCATCGGCCGCAGGTCGCCCTGCTCCATTACTCGCTGCATGTGGTCGTCGGGGCTGGCCTGCAGCCAGACCGTAGTGCATTGGCTCAGCAGCAAATTGAAGGCGGCCGGGTCCGAAACCAGGCCGCCGGGCGTGGCGATCACCGCTTCGGCATGGTTCTGGAGCGCCTCTTCAAGGGCGCGGCGCTCGTAGCGGCGGTAGCCGCTCATGCCATACAGGGCCTGCATTTCCGACACGCTGCAGCCGGCCAGTTTCTCGATGTCGCGGCTTAGTTCGATGAATGGAAATCCGAGGTCGTCCGCCAGCAATCTGCCCAGCGCCGACTTGCCCGCGCCGCGCAGGCCTACCAGCGCGATGCGCGGGCTGCGCGGCGACGGGCCGCCCTTGCCCAGTAGCTCGCCCAAAGCCAGCCGCACGCGCCGCAGCACCGTCTCGTCCTGTTGGTCGAGCAGCGCACGAATCATCAGCCATTCGGGCGAGCCGGTCGTGCGGTCACCGATGATCTCGGCCAGTGGGCACTGCAGCGCGCCAGCGACCTGCGTCAGCACCAGAATCGACGCATTGCCGACGCCGTATTCGAGATTGGCCAGATGCCGCTCCGACACATCGGCGGCCAATGCGACCGCCCTGCGCGTCATGCCGCGGTGGGCGCGCAGGGCAGCGACACGCTGGCCGAGCGCCAGCAAAACCGGGTGCTTCGCGTCGGTTTTGGTGCTGTCGGGGCCGGCCGCCGCAGCGAGGCTCGGTTCGGTCGCAGGCATGGTGGTTTAAGGGTTTAACCCGAGGTATGCAATCGCTTGCTTGACATCAACATGGGCGGGATTTATCGTGTGGCCTGCACAATAATTCATATTTTCAGCGAAAGCAAGGGCAGAAACAAAATGGCCTGGCAGGGAAACGGCGAATCGGAAGTGCGAAGCCGCCCCGCAACACAGCGCACCAAGAAATCCAAGGAATCGCCGCGATGAACCCTGTCCTGCCACCGCCACCGCCGGCCGAGCGCTTCAACTTCGCCGACCATTTGATCGGCCGCAACCTGGCCCGTCCGGCCAAGGCCGCGTATATCGACGATCAGGGCACTCTCAGTTATGGCGAACTCGCCGAGCGAGTGCGCCGCTGCGCCGCCGCGCTGCTGGCCATCGGCGTGCGGCGCGAAGAGCGCGTGTTGCTGTTGATGCACGACTGCTGCGACTGGCCAATGGCCTTTTTGGGCGCGCTGTACGCCGGCATCGTGCCGGTCGCCGTCAACACGCTGCTGACCGCCGACGACTACGCCTATATGCTGGTCCACAGCCGGTCGCAGGCCGTCCTGGTTTCTGCCGCGCTGCTGCCGACTCTGCAGGCGGCGCTGGCCCAGGGCGGGCATGAGGTCAAGAGCGTGATCGTCTCGCGCCCGGCCGCCGCCCTGCCCGACGGCACGATGGCGCTGGACGCCCTGATTGCGCAGCACGCACCGTTGCCTGAGGCTGCAGCCACCCGCGCAGACGACCCTGGTTTCTGGCTGTATTCGTCCGGCTCCACCGGCCGGCCCAAAGGCACGCTGCACAGCCAGGCCAACCCCTACTGGACCGCCGAGCTGTATGGCACTCCGGTGCTGGGTTTGACGGAGCACGATGTCTGCTTTTCAGCCGCCAAACTGTTCTTCGCCTACGGCCTGGGCAATGCGCTGAGCTTTCCGCTCAGCGTCGGCGCCACGACGCTGCTGATGGCCGAGCGGCCCCCGCCCGAGGCGCCCTTCAAGCGCTGGCGCGGCGAGGTCGGCGGCAGTCGGCCGACCGTCTTTTTTGGCGCGCCCACCGGCTTTGCCGGCATGCTCGCGTCGCCGGGGCGGCCCGCCCGGGCCGACACCGCCTTGCGCCTGGCTTCGTCGGCTGGCGAGGCGCTTCCGGCCGACATCGGCACGCGCTTCACCGACCACTTCGGCGTCGAGATCATCGATGGCATCGGCTCCACCGAAATGCTGCACATCTACCTGTCGAATCGCCCCGGCCAGGTGCGCTACGGCACCACCGGCTGGCCGGTACCGGGCTACGCGATTGAATTGCGCGGCGACGACGGCCTGCCGGTGGCCGATGGCGAAACCGGCGACCTCTTTATCGACGGTCCGAGCGCGGCGCTGATGTACTGGGGCAGCCGCGCGAAATCGCGCGAAACCTTTCAGGGCGGCTGGACCAAAAGCGGCGACAAGTACGTGCGCAATGCCGATGGCAGCTATACCTACTCGGGCCGCAGCGACGACATGCTTAAAGTCAGCGGGGTGTACGTCTCGCCCTTCGAGGTTGAGGCGACGCTGGTGCAGCATCCAGCGGTGCTGGAGTGCGCGGTGATCGGCAAGGAAGACGCCGACGGCCTGACCAAGGCCAAGGCTTTCGTCGTGCTGAAGGCCGGCCAGCAGGTCGATGAAGCCGGTTTGCAGGCCTTCGTCAAGGCGCGCCTGGCACCCTACAAACCCCCGCGAAGCATCTATTTTTTGAGCGAGTTGCCAAAAACCGCGACCGGCAAGATCCAGCGTTTTCGGCTGCGCGAGCGCGAGCGCCAGGCATGAGCGAGGCGCCCACCGGCGACGTCGCGCTGGCGACGATTCAATGGCGCGGCCAGCCGGTGCAAATCGAGCACCGCTGGGTTCACCGCGACAGGCCCGAACTCCCGCTGCTGGTTTTTCTGCACGAAGGCCTCGGTTCGGTGGCGATGTGGAAAGATTTTCCGCAGCAGCTCTGCGCGGCGCTGCCGGCGTGCGGGCTGGTTTACTCCCGGCCCGGCTATGGCCGTTCCACGCCGCGTGAGCCTGGCGAGCACTGGCAGCCGGACTTCATGCACCGGCAGGCGCACGAGGTGCTGCCGGCCTTGCTTGCGGCGCTGGATGTCACCGGCCAGCCCTGGCTGCTCGGCCACAGCGACGGCGGCTCGATTGCGCTGCTGGCCG
>JAJAYS010000381.1 GCA_026786065.1 Polaromonas sp. | reverse complement strand
TTGATACCGAAAAAGTTATGAAACCGCTCTGACACCGCTGCGTCGTAAGTGATTCAAAAAAAGGAGACCCATGCCGGTTCTGGAAACCAAACTAAACGCCCGCTCGGCCGACTTCCAGGCCAACGCGGCCGCCATGCGGGCGCAGGTCAGCGACTTGCAGTTGCAGCTTGCCAAGTCGGCGGCCGGTGGCGGGGAAGCGGCGCGGGCCAAACATGTGGCGCGTGGCAAGCTGCCGCCGCGTGAGCGGGTGCAGCTGCTGCTTGACCCCGGCACGCCGTTTCTTGAAATCGCGCCGCTGGCCGCCCACGGCATGTACCTGAACAAAGACGGCGTGGGCGACGCGCCCTGCGCCGGCATGATCGCCGGCATCGGCCGGGTCAGCGGTATCGATTGCATGATCGTCTGCAACGACGCGACGGTGAAGGGCGGCACCTACTACCCGATGACGGTGAAGAAGCACCTGCGGGCGCAGGAAATCGCCCAGCAAAACCGGCTGCCCTGTATTTACCTGGTCGATTCGGGCGGTGCCAATTTGCCGAACCAGGACGAGGTGTTCCCGGACCGGGACCACTTCGGCCGCATCTTCTTCAACCAGGCCAACATGAGCGCGCAGGGCATTGCGCAGATCGCCGTGGTGATGGGCAGTTGCACCGCAGGCGGCGCCTACGTACCGGCGATGAGCGATGAAAGCATCATCGTGAAAGAGCAGGGCACGATCTTTTTGGCTGGCCCGCCGCTGGTGAAGGCGGCCACCGGCGAAGTGGTCAGCGCAGAAGAGCTGGGCGGCGGCGACGTCCACACGCGGCTGTCGGGCGTGGCCGACTACCTGGCGCAGAACGATGCGCATGCGCTGGCCCTGGCGCGCACGAAAATCGCCAACCTGAACGCAAAAAATGACACAAATCGGCCAGAAGCCCAATCAATACGGGCGCAAGCAGCTCCGAAATTCATAGCAGATGAAATCTACGGCGTGGTGCCTGCGGACACCCGCAAGCCCTACGACGTGCGCGAAATCATCGCCCGCATCGTCGATGGCAGCGAGTTTGACGAGTTCAAGGCGCGCTTTGGCACCACGTTGGTCACCGGCTTTGCGCACATCGAAGGCATGCCGGTCGGCATCGTCGCGAACAACGGCATCTTGTTCAGCGAGTCGGCGCAAAAGGGCGCGCACTTCATCGAGCTGTGCTGCCAGCGCAAGATTCCGCTGGTCTTTTTGCAGAACATCACCGGTTTCATGGTCGGCAAAAAGTACGAAGCCGAAGGCATCGCACGCCACGGCGCCAAGATGGTGATGGCGGTCGCCACCGCCCAGGTGCCCAAGTTCACCGTCATCATCGGCGGCAGTTTCGGTGCGGGCAATTACGGCATGTGTGGCCGCGCCTACAGCCCGCGCTTTTTGTGGATGTGGCCGAACGCGCGCATCTGCGTGATGGGCGGCGAGCAGGCGTCTTCGGTACTCGCCAGCGTGCGGCGCGACGGCATTGAGGCCAAAGGCGGCCAGTGGAGCGCCGACGAAGAAAAAGCCTTCAAGCAGCCGATGCTCGACCAGTTCGAGCGCCAGTCGCACCCCTATTACGCCAGCGCCCGGCTGTGGGACGACGGCGTGATCGACCCGGCCGACACGCGCCGCGCGCTGGCGCTGGGCCTGGCGGTGAGCCGGCACGCGCCGGTGGGCGAGCCGAAGTTTGGTGTGTTCCGGATGTGAAGACGTGTAGAATGTGTGCAATATAATAAACCTATACACATTATGCGAACCAATATTGAGATCGACGAAAAGCTCATGGCCGAAGCCATGAAGGCCGGGCCGTACAAAACCAAGAAAGATGCCGTCGAGGCAGGCTTGCAGCTCCTCGCCCGTCAAGCGGCTTACCGCGAAATTTTGAAATGGCGCGGCAAGCTCAAGTGGGAAGGCGACGAGAGCATCGACTGGACGAAGCCCGCCGAGCCGCCAGTCGCCACTACGGTTAAGGAACCCGCCCGCGGGAAGTACCGTGCTGGTCGTTGATTCCAGCGTGTGGATTGACTTCTTCAATGACGCAGACCAGCCCTCAGCCCATTTGCTCGACCACTTGCTCGCCAACGGCGAAGTCCGGCTGGTCGTGCCTGATCTGGTGCTGTTCGAGGTGCTGCGCGGATTCAGGCATGAGCGCGACTACAGGCAGGCGAGGCTGCTGATGCAAACGCTTAGCGTCGAGCCCATCGGGGGCACGGAGACCGTGCTTGCAGCGGCGCAACATTACCGCAGCCTGCGCGAGCAGGGCGTTACGGTACGAAGCTCGATCGACGTATTGGTAGCCGCGTTTTGCATAGAGAACGACTACGCCCTGCTGCACCGTGACCGGGACTTTGACGCATTCGAAGAGCTGCGCGGCCTGCGTGGCTGGCAGCATTGAATTTTCTGATTACCGAAACCGCAACGCCGAACAAAGCCCTTGATGGCAACCATCTATCTCACCGCCGAACACCAAACCCTGCAAGACCAGATCGCCCGCTTCATCGAGCGCGAGGTCGAACCGCACGCCGCCGCCTGGGAAGAAGCCGGCTGCGTGCCGCGTGAGGTGCTGCGCAAGATGGGCGACGCCGGCCTGTTCGGCCTGATGTACCAGCCCGAATACGGCGGAGCCGGAGCTGACGCGATGACGAACCTGGTGTTCGCCGAAGCACTGTCGCAGTCCACTTTCGGCGGCTTCATCATTACGGCGCTGGTGCACACCGACATGGCCAGTCCGCACTTGCACCATGCCGGTACCCCCGAGCAGAAAGCGCGCTACATGCCTGGCGTGATTCGCGGCGACACCATCACGGCGGTCGGCATCTCCGAGCCGGGCGCCGGTTCTGATGTGTCGGGCATCCGCACCACAGCCAGACGGGAAGGCGATGAGTGGGTGATCAACGGCACCAAGATGTTCATCACCAACGGAGTTTTCGCCAGTCTGTATTTTGTTGCTGCCAAAACGGGAACCGCCCGCCATAACATGTCGATGTTCATCGTCGAAAAGGGAACGCCCGGCTTCACCGTGGGTCGCGCCTTGAAGAAGACAGGCTGGCTGTCATCCGATACCGCCGAACTTGTCTTTGACAACGTTCGCATACCAGCGGCCAATTTGCTGGGCGAAGAGGGCAAAGGCTTTTATTCAGTAATGAAAAACTTCCAGACCGAACGCATCGCGCTGGCCGCCATAGCGGTCGGCCATTGCCAGCAGGGGCTGCGGCTGACGCTCGACTACGTGCGCCAGCGCCAGGCTTTCGGCGGCACGCTGTTCGACAAGCAGACGATTCGCCAGCGCCTGGCCATGCTCGACGCCAAGACCCGCGCCGCGCGCGAATACATGTACCACTGCGCCTGGCTGGTCACGCAGGGCCGAGACGTCGTGCAAGACGTGTCGATGCTGAAGGCGCTGACCGGCGAACTGGTCAACGAAGTGCTGCAGACCTGCCAGCAATTTCATGGCGGCATGGGCTACATGCGCGAGACGCCAATCGAACGCCTGTGGCGCGATGCGCGCGTGCTGGCGATTGGCGGCGGCGCCACCGAGGTGATGCTCGACGAAGCCGCCAAACGCTACAACTGAGGTTTGAGGACATGACTACTTTGCGAATTCAGGTCGATGGCTGCATCGCCACCGTCACACTAAACCGCCCCGAGGTCCGCAACGCCTTTAACGACGAGGTGATCGCCGAGCTGAAGGCCGCGTTCGAAAGCCTTGGCGTGCGTGACGACATTCGCTGCATCGTGCTGGCCGGAGAAGGCAAGGCGTTTTGCGCCGGTGCCGACTTGAACTGGATGCGCCGCATGGCCGACTATTCGCGGGACGAAAACCTAGCCGATGCAGCCCAGCTGGCGGCCATGCTGCGCACCATTTACGAATGCCCCAAACCGACGATTGCCTGCGTGCAGGGCGACGCCTACGCCGGCGGCACCGGGCTGGTTGCGGCCTGCGACATCGCCATCTCGGCCGACACCGCCAACTACTGTTTGAGCGAGGTGCGCCTGGGGCTGATTCCCGCCACCATCAGCCCCTATGTGATCCGGGCGATGGGCGCGCGCTCTGCGCACCGCTACTTTTTAACAGCCGAACGTTTCGACGCTCAGGAGGCGCTGCGTATCGGCTTCGTGCACCAGGTGGTCACGGCCGAACGGCTCGGTGCGCGGGTCGCCGAGCTGGCGCAGGCGCTGGTCGATGCCGGGCCGCAGGCTGTGCGCCTCTGTAAAAAGCTGGTTCAGGACGTAGCCGAACAGGCCATCACGCCAGAACTGGTGGCAATGACGGTCGCTGGCATCGCAGATATCCGAGTGAGCGCCGAGGGGCGGGAAGGTGTGCAGTCCTTTCTGCAAAAGCGCAAGCCGTCCTGGCTGGCGGCGGCGCCGGAATAAATCCAGAGAGGCCTTGCGATGCAATCAATGGATACCGCCCAGCTCATCGCCCTCGCCGGGGCGCTCGGATGGGCCAGCGGCGTGCGGTTGTATCTGGTCGTGTTGCTGACCGGCCTGGCCGGCTACCTCGGCTGGATCAGCCTGCCCCAAGGTCTGCAACTGCTGACCCATCCGGTGGTGCTGGGCGCCAACGGGTTCATGATGTTCGTCGAGTTTTTTGCCGACAAGATTCCGGGGCTCGATTCGCTGTGGGACGTGGTGCACAGC
>JAJAYS010000380.1 GCA_026786065.1 Polaromonas sp. | reverse complement strand
GTGCTTTTGCCCGAGCCCGACGCGCCGACGATAGCAGCGGTCTCGCGGGGGGCGAGCGCAAAGTCGATATCCTGCAAAATGTCCAGGGTGCCGGTCGAGTCGGTCACCGACTTGAAAACATGCTCGACGGAAACAATTGGAGCTTCGGGAGACACCAAGCCTTCTCCGCCATTCAACCTTGGGTCAGCCGAGCCCGAACCCCCAGGATCCATCATGTCAATTTTCATGCGCTTCTTTCATTACTTCTTTCATCGTTTCGGCCATCAACCCGGCAACCCGGCCGGTGCCGCTGCGTTGGACTTTAGCAAGCCCGCCCCGGTCATACTTCCGCGCCGGGTATTGCCGTTTGCAGCACTGCTGGCGCTGACGCTGGCCGGTGCGCCGGTCGGGGCTCAAAACAAGACCGGCCCCATTTTGGTGGTTGGTGATTCGCTCAGTGCCGAATACGGCCTGCGGCGCGGCACCGGCTGGGTTCCGCTGCTGGAAAAGCAGCTCGCCAACGAAAACAAAGACGTCCGGGTCGTCAACGCCAGCATCAGCGGCGACACCACCTCCGGCGGCCGCTCCCGGCTGGCGCCGCTGCTGGCGCAGCACCAGCCGCGCACCGTGGTGATCGAGCTAGGCGGCAACGATGCGCTGCGCGGCCTGCCGCTGGATATGACCGAAAAAAATCTGCTGGCCATGACGCAGGCGGCGAAAAAAGCCGGTGCGCGGGTGCTTTTGCTGGGCATGCAGGTGCCGCCGAACTACGGCGGCGCGTATAGCGCCACTTTTACCGGCCTTTTTACCCGCGTGGCCAAGGCTGAAAACGTGCCGCTGGTGCCGTTTTTCCTTAAAGGCGTGGCCGACGTGGACGACGCGGCGGCGATGTTTCAGGCAGACCGGATCCATCCTAATGAAAAGGCCCAGGCTTTGATGCTGGCCAACGTCTGGCCGGAACTGAAAAAGCTGATCCAGTGAGCATTGAACGCATTTCTGCCTCCGACACGCTGGCGCAGCTGGAGCGATTCAGCGACATCATCGACGCCCGCAGCGAAGGCGAGTATGCGCTGGACCACCTTCCGGGCGCGCTCAATTGGCCCAGCCTGCACGACGACGAACGCCAACTGGTTGGCACAGAATACAAGCAGATCAGTGCCTTCGACGCCAAAAAGCGCGGCGCGGCGTTGATCGCCAGAAACATCGCAACCCACCTGGAGCGCGATGTGCTCGCCAAACCGCGCGACTGGCAGCCGCTGATCTACTGCTGGCGCGGCGGCAAACGCAGCGGCGCGCTGGCGCTGATTCTTGAGCAGATCGGTTTCAGGGTCACGCTGGTCGATGGCGGCTACAAGGCGTTTCGCGCCGCTCTGGTTGCCGACATGCCGCTGCTGGCGGCGCGCTTCGATTTCCGGGTGATCTGCGGCACCACCGGTTCTGGCAAAACGCGGCTGCTGCAGGCGCTTGCCGCCGAGGGCGCGCAAACGCTGGACCTCGAAGCGCTGGCGCAGCATCGCAGTTCGGTGCTCGGCTTGTTGCCCGGCGTAGCCCAGCCAACCCAAAAAACGTTCGACACCCGCTTGTGGGCGGCGTTACGCGGGCTCGACGTGTTGCGGCCGGTCTATATCGAAAGCGAAAGCAAAAAAGTCGGCAATGTCGCGATACCTGAAGGGCTGATTGCCGCAATGCGCGCCAGCCCCTGTGTGCAACTGGAGCTGGCCGAAGACGAGCGGGTGCAGTTGCTGCTGGAGGACTACGATTTTTTCGTGCAGGACGTCGCGTTTTTTTGCGAGCGCCTTGCGGCACTGACTCAAGCCTGCGGCAGCCAGTTGGTGCAGCGCTGGCAGCAGCGGGCGCGCACGGGGAACATCTACGACGTGGTGCGCGAGTTACTTGTCAAGCACTACGACCCGGTCTATTTGCAGTCCATGCGGCGCAACTTTGCGCATTACCCGGCTGCAGCGCTGGCTGCGCCAGCCGACCGCAGTGTGCAGGCGATGCGGGCGATGGCCAGGGAAATAGTGCGCGGCCAAGCGGCGTCGGCTGGCGAGCGTGTCGGGGCTGCGCCGCCAAGGGAGGCCACCGCCCTAGCAGCCGCCAGCTCAGCCGGCTTGCTCGCGCCGGGTTAGCGTCTGCCTTTTGAAGCGCAGCATCTCGCGTCCCCGGTGGGAAGTTGATGGTTTTTGGGTAACCAGAATTTCAGCGAGCGGTGCAATCAGGTCGATGGTTCGATGGTCGGCGGCTGGCTGCCGGTGCCAGGGGTGGCTAACCCGGGAGCCGGCGGTGCAGCCGGGCCGTCTGCGTCGTCGCCGGCATCGCTGCCGTCTTCCGGCTTGCCTTCGGCCTTGCGCTTGAGCTTGTCTTCTTTCTTGCGCTTTTTGGCCAGCTCTTTTTGCCGTTTTTCGTACGAGTAATTGGGAGTAGCCACAGCTTCGCTTTCAAAAATAAGTAGGCTTGAATGTACTGCATTGACCTCTTGCTGCACGCCGTGAAAAGGCTGGTCGGAAACCGAGCAACCGAAGCAAAAACTCACGGCGCGCCGAACGCCGAGCCCAGTGCCTGAGCAAGGTCCGCCTGCAGGTCGGCAACCGCCTCCAGCCCGATAGAAAACCGCACCAGTCCGCCAGCGTGCGGCCAACCCCGGCTGCGCACGGCGGCGATGTCGTAAGGCGCGCACAGGCTGACTGGCCCGGCCCAGCTGTAGCCGAGTTTGAAGAGCCTCAGGCTGTCGCAAAAGCAGTCGATCTGCTCTTGTGTGCGGTCGGCGTGGAACACCGCGCTGAACAGGCAGGCTGCGCCCGAGCAATCGCGCTGCCAGGTCGCGTGGCCGGGGGAGTCAAGCAGCGCCGGATGCAGCACCAGCGCGACCTGCGGCTGGCCCTGCATCCAGGTCGCCAGAGTGCGCGTGGCGGCGTCCTGGGCGGCGTAACGCAGCGCGATGCTTCCCAGACTCCTGAGCACCAGTTCGCAGTCGTTGCCGCTTACGCCGTGGCCGCAGCGCATGTGGCACAGGTGAATCAGCTGGTGCAGTGCGTCGTCGTTGGTGACGACCGAACCCATCAGCACGTCCGCGCCGCCGCTGGGGTATTTGGTCAGCGCCTGCACCGAGATGTCGGCACCGAGGGAAAAGGCGTTGAAGGCCAGACCCGCACCCCAGGTGTTGTCGAGCGCGCAAACCACGCCTTGCGGGTGCGGGCTGGCGTGGCCCCTGACGCTGGCCACGAGCGCCGGCAGGTCCGGGAACTCGAGGGTGATAGAACCGGGGGCCTCCAGCCACACCAGCCGCGTCCGCGGACCAAGCTGGCGCGCCAGATCGCCCGGGTCCATTGGGTCGTAGAAGCGGTGCGCGATGCCCCAAGCCGCAAGCTCGCCCTGCGCGAACGCCTTGTTGGGGCCATAGGCGTTGTCGGGCAGCAATACTTCGTCACCGGTTTTCAAAACGGCCATGCCGACCAGCACCACGGCGGCCAGGCCGCTGGGCGCCAGCGTGCAATGCCGGCCGCCTTCGAGTGTGGCAATGCGCTGCTCCAGCGTGAAGGTGGTTGGCGTTCCGTGCAGGCCATAGGTGTAGCCGGTCTTGTGCCGCCAGTCGCGGGCGCGCAGCGCGGCAACGTTTGGGAAAATGACGGTGGATGCGCGGTGAACACCCGGCTGGACCGCCTGAAAGCCCGACGGCGGGGTGTAGGGATGGTGGAGCAGCTGGGTGGAAATATCGCTCATCCGGCCATGTTAACGGCTGGCTCAACGAGCCGCAGAGCCCTCACCCCAGCCCTCTCCCAGAGGGGAAGGAGAAGGAACGAGAAAGAAGGAGCCTCCTCATCCAGGCAGGGGCCGTGGGACTGGCTTTGCCAGACCGCAGGCGCAGCGGCCCCCTCGGGGGGCAGGGAGTTACGCGAAGCGAACGACCGTGGGGGCTATATCTTCCACTTCTCCATCAACTGGTCCGGGTTCATCGCGTCGTAGCCTTCGAAGGGTTGGTGGATCCACGGGTTGGTCGGCAAGGTTTCGACCGAATAGTCGGCCTCGAAGGTTGAAACCCCTTTGGTCCAGATCACTGCACTGCGCAGTTCGATGATGGACGGGTAGCTGCCGCGCAGCTGCGCGATAACCGCATTCAATGTATGGCCGGAATCGGCCAGGTCATCGACCAGCAGCACTTTTCCGGCGATCTCGCCTTTGGGGGTCGTGATGAACCGGGCAATATCGAGCTTGCCCTGCACCGTGCCCGAATCGGCGCGGTAGGAGCTGGTTGACATGATGGCCAGTGGCTTGTCGAAGATGCGCGACAAGATGTCGCCGGGACGCATGCCGCCGCGCGCCAGACACAAGATGGTGTCGAAAGCCCAGTGCGACTGATACACCTTGATGGCTAGCTTTTCGATCAGGTTGTGGTACTCGTCATAACTGACGTATAGGTGCTTGCCGTCTTCTGTCAACATCTTTTCGCTCCTGATTAAATAGCTGCTAACGCCCTTATTCATTAGGACTACAGCGTTATTTTCTTAAAAATTTCCCGGATCAGGCAGCATACGGATTACGCAGCAAGATGGTGTGGTCGCGGTCGGGGCTGGTCGAAACCATGTCGATGGGCACGCCGGTCACCTCTTCGATGCGCTGCAGGTAGCGCTGGGCCTCGACCGGTAGCCGGGCATGCTCGGTAACACCGACCGTCGTCTGACTCCAGCCCGGCAATGTTTCGTAGAGCGGCTTGCAGCGGGCAATCTCTTCGGCAGCCATCGGCAAAATATCGATGAGCTCGCCGTCGAGCTCATAGCCGGTACACAGCTTGAGTTCGGCGAGGCCATCGAGCACGTCGAGCTTGGTGATGCACAAGCCGCTCAAGCCGTTGACCTGCGCCGATCTTTTGAGCAACGCGGCGTCGAACCAGCGGCAGCGGCGAAACCGGCCAGTGACGACGCCGCGCTCGGCGCCCACGGTGGACAGGTGGTGGCCGACAGTGCCCGGCGTTTCCCAGTCCAGCTCGGTCGGGAAGGGGCCGCCTCCGACACGCGTGCAGTAGGCTTTGGTGATGCCCAGCACGTAATGCAGCAAACCAGGCCCGACGCCCGAGCCGGCCGCCGCATTGCCAGCCACGCAGTTGCTGGATGTGACGTACGGGTAGGTGCCGTGGTCGATGTCGAGCAGCGTGCCCTGCGCGCCCTCGAACAGCAAATTGGCACCGGCTTTGTTGGCGTCGTTTAGTTCACGCGAGACATCGGCCATCATCGGCCTGAGTTTTTCTGCATCGTCCATGGCAGCCTGAAAAACGCTGTCGAAATCAATAGCCGGCGCTTTCAGAAAGGTGGTCAGGGTGTGGTTGTGCAGCTCCAGCAACAGCCGCAACTTGGCGGCAAAGCGCTCGGGGTATTTGAGGTCCTGCACCCGTAGCGCACGCCGCGCGATCTTGTCCTCATAGGCTGGGCCAATTCCTTTGCCAGTGGTGCCAATTTTTTCGCTGCCGGTTTCGGCGCGTGCGGCCTCACGTGCGACGTCGAGCGCCGCATGAAAAGGCAGGATCAGCGGGCAGGCCTCGCTGACACGCAGACGCGAGCGCACCTCGACGCCGACGGCTTCAAGCCGGCCGATCTCTTTGAAAAGCTGCTCGGTAGAAAGCACCACGCCGTTGCCGATGTAGCACTTCACCCCTGGGCGCATGATGCCGCTCGGAATCAGGTTCAAGGCGGTTTTCACGCCGTTGATGACCAGCGTGTGGCCGGCGTTGTGGCCACCCTGGAAGCGCACTACCCCTTGCGCCATTTCGGTCAGCCAGTCCACCAGCTTGCCCTTGCCTTCGTCGCCCCATTGAGTGCCCACAACCACCACGTTGCGGCCGGCGGCTGCGTTCTGTTTGTTCATCATCTGGTTTCTCGTTAGAAAGGGCGGGCTGCCAGCGCCCGGAAAAAATTTCGGGGATCAATGGCCGGAAAACCGGGGCAGGCCGGCAGTGCCAGGGCCTGGACAGCGTCGGAG
>JAJAYS010000379.1 GCA_026786065.1 Polaromonas sp. | reverse complement strand
GTCCATCACCGTGTCGGCGCCCCAGCGGGTGCTCCAGACCAGCTTCTCGACCTCTTCCTCGATCGAGGAGGTGACGGCCGAGTTGCCGATATTGGCGTTCACCTTGACCAGGAAGTTGCGGCCAATGATCATCGGCTCCAGCTCCGTGTGGTTGATATTGGCCGGGATGACGGCGCGGCCGCGCGCCACCTCGTCGCGCACGAACTCGGGCGTGATGTCTTTCGGAATCGATGCGCCGAACGAATGCCCGGCTTTGGGCATGCGCTCGGTCTTCAGCCGTTCGGCAAGCTGCGCCCGCACCAGGTTCTCGCGGATCGCGATGAATTCCATCTCGGGCGTGACGATGCCTTTGCGGGCGTAGTGCATTTGCGAGACGTTGGCACCGGCCCGGGCGCGGCGCGGAACTGGCGCATGCGCCATGCGCAGCGCGCTGAGCGCTGGGTCGTTCAGCCGCTCACGGCCATACGCGCTGCTAATGCCGGCCAGCGCCTCGGTGTCGCGGCGCTCGTTGATCCAGGCGCCGCGCAGCGGGGCCAGGCCGCGCGTGATGTCGATGGCAGCTAGCGGGTCGGTATAAACGCCAGACGAGTCAAACAGCCGCAGCGGCGGATTCGCCTCAGTCCGGGTAGCCTGTCCTTCGGCCACCAGCGTGTCGCTTAAGGTGACCTCGCGAAACGGCACGCGGATGTCGGGGCGCGAGCCCTCGATGTAAATTTTTGCCGAGCCGGGAAAGGGCGTGCGGGTGATGCGGCTGGCGAGATCGGCGGTATCGACGTTGAGGCGGGTTTTAGCCATGGCTTGGGTCTCCAGGAGGTCCGTTGAAAAGGAGCCTGCCTGGGAGCCGGGTTGTCGTCCGCTGCAGCGGAAAAAACCGGGACCAAGTGCGTTGTTCCCTACGCGGGGATGACCCCGATCAGGTTCAGCGGGTCTCGCATCCCCGTAGGGACTGATGCGATCTCAGCCACAGACAAAAACTGCGGCACCCCGACAAGCTGGCGCGATTGTAGGCAGGAACCAGCTCTTGGCAAGCCAGCCCAAACGCGCAACCGGCCGGCTGCCAAGCTTGCAGGCGCTATTTTTTTCATAGCTGTTAACGCCCGTAAGTAAGGGATGAAACGCCGATATGGCATAAATCCAAGAGCGTATATCGGCCCAGCCACCGCAGCGGGCGTTACATCGGGTCGCGCATTCACGAATCTTTACACCGGCCCGCGTTACGCCCCATCCGGGATACAGGCGCCGGCAGCGAAAGAGGGCGACCGCAGCATGGGCATGGGCCACCGCGACCCGGCAAAAAGGCAGCAGCGTCTGGCGCAGCGCCAGCCCGAGCTGAAAGAAAGGCTGAAAATCACTCCGGCCCAAGAGCCCGCCTGGACCGCCTTGACCACCGCGATGAAACTGGCCGCCAACGCAATGCAGAACCGGCACGCGCAGCATGCCGAGCTGCAAGAGCTGCAGAAGCTGCCAACGCCGGAGCGCTTAGACAAAATGCGCCACCAAGGCTTTTTATGCGCAGCTCAGCCCTGAGCAGCACGAAGCCGAGTAACAAATAAACCGGTGCAGTGGTGGGGGTCACGGGCACGCCTGGATGAAATTTGAATAAATCTGGACGACCCTGAATGGTAGGAGGAACCAGCCGCGTTCAGACCGCCGAAAATGCCGTAGGACAGAACCCAAAAGCACAAAAAGGGTCTGGCGGCTGACTAAAGTGCTTTGCATGACCGAAATCCGCAAAGGCCAGGCGCCGGCCGTTATGTCGCGCAAGGCGTTTCACGAACGCTTCATCGAATCCTTCATGGACCCGGCGTTTCGCGCCGAAGACGGTGCCATATCGCGCATTGAGGCCATCGCCTGGCAAGCCTACGAAGAAGGCCGCAAGGCGCCGGTCACGCAGAAAGCCGGTGTCGGCTATGCCGACCCGGACTACGACATGTCGGTCGAATGGCTGGCGACCAAAGCACGCATCGACTCGGCGCAGGCGGCTTGGGGCGACGCGGCCACGCCCTCGCGGGTGTTGCTGGTTTGCGGCTCGGCCCGCAACGACGGCACCTGCCCCGGTGAAATTTCCAAAACCTTTCGCATGGTCAAGTGGGCCGAAGAGGTGCTGGCCGGGGCCGGTCTCGAAACCGACCTGCTCGACCTCAGCTTGCTGACCTCCAGCTACAACTTGAACATCCACCCGTGCAAGGGCTGCGTCTCGACCGCGATGCCGCTGTGCCACTGGCCTTGCAGCTGCTACCCAAACCATTCGCTTGGCCAGACCAGCGACTGGATGGCCGACATCTACACGCGCTGGACCGCCGCGCACGCCGTCATCATCGTGTCGCCGGTGTACTGGTACCAATCGCCCGGGCCGCTCAAACTGATGATCGACCGGCTGGTCTGCGCCGACGGCGGCAACCCCGACCCGACCACCACCCACGGCAAAGAACCGGCGGAGGCCAAAGCGCTGGAACTCGCCGGCTGGGACTTCCCCAAGCACCTGGCCGGCAGGGTCTATGGCCTGGTGGTGCATGGCGACGTGGCGGGTATAGAAGGGTCACGCCGCGGCCTTTCAGACTGGCTCGACTGGATGGGCCTGATCGACGCGGGTGTGCAGTCCAGGCTGGACCGCTTCGTCGGCTATTACGAGCCCTATGCGACCAGCCATGAGGCGCTCGACGCCGACAAGAATGTGCAAGAGGAAGTACGCAACGTAGCGCGCTCCGTGGCCGAGGCCGTGGTCCAGCTGCGTGCCGGTGCGCTGTCGGTTCCCGACAAGCAACTCAAGCGTCCGCGGCCCAAGTGAGCGCGCCAGTCCTTGCCGACTTGGTGACAGACAAAAAAAACGCAGCCGTAGGCGGCTGCGTTTTCTGTTGGGGCAGGGCCGTTACCCGGCCCCGCACAAACTCCAAATTACTTGGTGGTTCCCGTGCCTGTGCCGGCTGCGTCTTTGGCGCTGGTGTTCGGTCCCTTTGGCGGGTTGGCCGCGCCGCCGGTGGCGGTGGCACCTGCAGGTTGACCGGACTTGCCGGTCATGCTGCCGTCCATACCTTTGGTCTGGGCGCGCGTGCCGCTGGCAGGCGATGCTGGCATGTTGGCCGCGCCGCCCTTGTTGCTCGTGCCGGCCTTGTCGCCTTCCTTGCCATTCGGCTTTTTCATGTCGCGCTGATCGGCGCTCTTGGGCATGCTGTCCGGGCCTTTGGGGACGGCCGCCGCGCCGCCAGCCGCGTTACTCGGTGGGGTGGTTGCAGTTTGCGCCTGAACCTGCGCGCCGAAAACGAGCAGGGTCACCATCGCGGCAGCGGCGGGAATCGAACGCATTGTGAATTTCATCATCATCATTCCTTTGGGTTGCCCTTCGTCGAAAGGCCTTGTTTGAAAACACGCCCGCCACAAGTTGGGCTAACGCTCAAAACAATTTAGGGCTTGCGCGCAAAGTCACCCATAAGATAGCCACACGGCAAACTGTAGGACGCTGCCGTTGCGCTTTGAGGTCTGCAAAGCCGTACCACCGACGTGCGGTGCGGTGTAATGCTCCGGATGGCGGTTGCTACACCGGCGCCAGTCCGGCGACGTTGAAGCGGCACCGCATCAGGCCAAACAAGTTTTCGTCCTACACCTGCATCGACCCCGCGCCTCAACAATTAAAAAAAGGCGTTCTCGGCATCGCGGGTTGGCCGGCCGCCAACCTTCTGATTGCTTTTCCACATGCCTGCTGCAAAGTTTCCCCGTACCCGCCCCCCAACCCCGCAAGCGGCGGCACGTCGCGACCGCCCTACCAGTAGCGAAGCCGTGTCGGTTGGACTGGCCGAGCCGGTCAAGGCGCTCGACATGCGTGAAGTCGAAGCCGACACGCAAACCGCACTGGCCGCCGCAAGTTCGGAAGCGTCATTCACCTTCAAGGTGTTGACCGTCAACATCCACAAGGGCTTCACCTTTTTCAACCGCAAGTTCATCCTGCCGGAGCTGCGCGAAGCGGTACGCAGCGTTGGCGCCGACGTGGTCTTTTTGCAGGAGGTCACCGGAAACCACGTCAAGCATGGCGACCGCTTCGACAACTTTCCCGAAGCCCCGCACTACGAGTTTCTGGCCGACACCATCTGGCCGCAAATGGCCTATGGCCGCAACGCGGTCTATACCAACGGGCACCACGGCAACGCGGTGCTTTCCAAATTCCCGATCGTCCGCTTTGAAAACCGCGACGTGTCAATCAGCGGCCCTGAACGGCGCGGCCTGCTGCACTGCGAGCTGCAGATTCCCGGACGTAGCGTCAACGTGCATGCCATTTGCGTGCATCTGGGTTTGATGGAAACCCACCGCGCGCAGCAGATGCAGATGCTGTGCGATCTGGTGCGCAACGAGTTGCCGCCGCAAGCGCCGGTGGTGGTGGCCGGGGACTTCAACGACTGGCGGCATCGGGCCCACGATGTGCTGCAAACCGGGGCCGATTTGCACGAGGTTTTCGTCAAGGCCAACGGCAAGGCCGCCCGAACCTTTCCGGCACGCATGCCGGTGTTGCGGCTGGACCGCATTTACGTGCGCAACGCCATCAGCCACGCACCGGTCGTGCTTCCGCTGCGCCCCTGGTCGCATCTGTCTGACCACGCGCCGCTGGCGGCCGAGATCGAGCTGTAGCGGGCCGGGCGCGCGCCGCGCTGTCTGCCCGTCGCTGCCCTGCCGGTGCCCATGCCGGGAGACGTTTCTGTCCTACATGCTGCATGGGGCGCGCCAGTAACAATTCAGGCGTTGCGGTTAGCGGCCGGCTCGGTATGGCCGGGGCCGCAGGACCGCCCTGGAACTTTCGCACATGAACTTTTCATCCGTCGTCACCAGCCTGCTGCACCAAAGCCTGCCATGAGCAAATGGATAGGCGGTAACACCTTTGCGCTGCTTGAAAACGGCGACGAATTCTTTCCGCGCGTCATCGATTGCATAGCCGGCGCGCAGCGCAATCTGGTGCTGGAAACCTTCATCTGGTTCGACGACGCGGTCGGCCGACAACTGCAGGTCGCGCTGGTCGCGGCCGGAAAGCGCGGCGTGCAGATCGACGTCACCATCGACGACTTCGGATCGCCCGACCTGTCAGCGGACTTTCTGGGGGAACTCGCCGGTGCGGGCGTCCGAGTGCATGTGTTCGACCCGGGGACCCGGCTGTGGGGCTGGCGTACCAACATGTTCCGGCGCATGCACCGCAAAATCGTCGTTATCGACGGCGAGCGGGCCTTTGTCGGCGGCATCAACTATTCGGTTGACCACATGCTTGCGTCGGGACCGAGCGCCAAGCAGGACTATGCGGTCGAGATGACCGGGCCGATAGTCGGCGTGATCGACGACTTTGTTCACAAGGCGCTTGAAGCCGGCAAACGCAACGCCGGCATCACCTGGCTCGGTCGGCTGCGGGGCCGCTTCTCGGATCGGGCCAAGTCGATTGCAAAAACCTTTCGCCGGCCCGAAGCGCCACCCGGCCCGGCGCAATCCGGCGTTGCGCAGCCCGGCGGCGCGGCACTTTTCGTGACGCGCGACAACCGCACGCACACCAACGACATCGAGCGCCATTACCGCATTGCAATCCGCTCGGCGCGCCACCGCGTGATCATCGCCAACGCCTATTTTTTTCCCGGCTACCGGCTGCTTAAAGAGCTGCGCAAGGCCGCGCGGCGCGGCGTTGATGTGCGGCTGATCCTGCAGGGCGAGCCCGACATGCCGATTGCCAAAGTGGCCGCGAGCATGCTCTACCACTACCTGATCAAGGCCGGGGTGCACGTGCATGAATACCGCGAGCGGCCGCTGCACGGCAAGGTCGCGGTGTTCGACGACCAGCTTTCGACCGTCGGCTCCAGCAACCTCGACCCGGTGAGTCTGGCGCTGAACCTTGAAGCCAACGTACTGATCAAGGACCACGACTTCAACCAGCACCTGGGCGAGCGCCTGCAGCATCTTCTGGCGCACGGCTGCAAAGAAAACGCCACCGACGACGTCGTTGAATCGGGCCGCTGGCGCATGCTGCGCAGCTTTTTCGTATTCCACCTGCTGCGGCGCTATCCGGTTTGGGGTGGCCTGCTGCCCGCGCATTTGCCGAGATTGCGCATGGCGCACGGCCTGGCACCTGCCAGCGCCAGCGACGTGGCGGGGCTGGCGGGCCCGCCGCACACACAGACCGCTAGCGCCGAAACGCTGAGCCACAGCAGCCCCGGCTGATTCGCGTGGCCCGCCCGATCTCTGGCGCTGCGCCTCCGCCAAGGCCGACCCCCGCTGGCGCGGCGTCGAAGCAGAGCGGCTTTTTTTCGCGCCTGACCACCAAGCCCTGGTGGCCCAGGCTCAAACTCGGCACCACACTGGTGTTTTTCGCTCTGGTCGGCTGGCTGCTCACCACCCAGGCCCGACAGATCGACTGGGGCGAGGTGGTGGCCGCGCTGCAAACGTATCCGGCGACCTCGCTAGGCCTTGCAGTCGCGCTCGCCGCCGCCAGTTTTACGCTGTACAGCTGCTACGACCTGCTGAGCCGCCGGTACACCGGGCACACGCTGTCCACGCCGACCGTGATGACGGTGACCTTCATCAGCTATGTGTTCAACCTCAATCTGGGCTCGCTGGTCGGCGGCATCGCTTTCCGCTACCGGCTGTATTCACGGCTTGGTCTTGCGCCCGGGGTCATCACACGCATTACGACCTTCAGCATGCTGACCAACTGGGTCAGCTACCTGTTGCTGGGCGGACTGATTTTTGTTGCGCTGCCGCCGCCGCTGCCCGAGCAGTGGCCCATCACGACGCTGCACCTGCGGTTGATTGGCGCGCTGCTGGCGGCGGTGGGCGTCGGCTACCTCGCACTCTGCGCACTGTCGCGCCAGCGCACGCTGCACTGGCGTGGCCATGCCATCGACCTGCCGTCGATCCGGCTGGCGCTGGTGCAGATTGCGGTCGGTGCCGGCAACTGGCTGCTGATGTCCGGGATCATCTACGTGCTGCTTCAGCAGCGCATCGAATTTACTACGGTGGTCAGCGTGCTGCTACTGGCGGCGGTGGCCGGCGTCATCGCCCACATTCCGGCCGGCCTGGGCGTGCTCGAAGCGGTTTTTGTCGCGCTGCTGGCGCACCGCATGCCGCAGCCGGAGATTCTGGCGGCGCTCGTCGCATACCGGGTGGTGTACTACCTTGGGCCACTGGTCATCGCAGCGCTGGTGTATTTGGTGACCGAGGCCCGGGCCAAAAAGCTCGCACGTGGCGTGGCACCCGAACCAGCCCGGCAAAGCTGAATCCGAAAGTCCGGCCGCGCTGCCGGGGAATGCCCTGCAGGCTATTCGGCCGCGCAAAACCACTGTATATTAAAACAGTGACTGAGCTTTCTTTCGCCAATACCAAGCTGCAGCTCAAGCTGGCGGTGCTGGCCGACGCCGCTAAATACGACGCTTCATGCTCGTCGAGCGGCACCGAGAAACGCAACTCGCGCGGCGGCGCCGGC
>JAJAYS010000378.1 GCA_026786065.1 Polaromonas sp. | reverse complement strand
GGCCATCACCAAGCAATGCATGTCACAAGCAACCGGAGCCGGCATGACGTCCATGCGCCACCCCGAAAGACTGGCTTTGACCCTAGACCGGAGCCGTGAGCCGATTAGTTTGCGTTTACCTACCGAATGCGAGTGTGCTGCGACTCAATAATAGTGAAATTGGTCAGACGGCAATTAAAAACGGGCGTGGATAGCTATAAAAACCGTAGCGAGGAGCGGCCTGGCCCAAGTAGGCAGAGCGCGCTGCGCGGGCCCTCAGCGCGGCGCCAGCCGGATCGCGCCGTCCAGCCGGATCACTTCGCCGTTTAGCATGTCGTTCTCGAAAATATGCCTGGCCAGCCTGGCATAGTCCTGCGGCGTGCCGAGGCGCGACGGAAACGGCACGCTGGCCGCCAGCGCGTCCTGCACTTCTTGCGGCATGCCGAACAGCATCGGCGTGCCGAAAATGCCCGGAGCGATCGTCATGTTGCGAATGCCGCTGCGCGCCAGGTCACGGGCAATCGGCAGCGTCATCCCAACGACGCCGCCTTTCGATGCGCTGTAGGCTGCCTGGCCAATCTGCCCGTCGTAGGCGGCGACGGAGGCGGTCGAGATCAGCACGCCGCGCTCTCCGGTCGCCTCGGGCTCGTTTTTGCCCATCGCTTCGGCGGCCAGGCGGATCATGTTGAAGCTGCCGATCAGGTTGACCGTGATGGTTCTGCTGAAGGTGGCCAGCGAGTGCGCGCCGTTTTTGCCGACGGTTTTTTCAGCCGGTGCGATGCCGGCGCAGTTGACCAGGCCCATCAACTTGCCCCTGCCGACGGCCCGGGCGACGGCGGCCTGGCCATCGGCCTCCTGGCTGACGTCGCAGCGCACGAAGGCCGCATGGTCCGCCCCGAGTTCGGCGGCGATGGCCTGGCCCTTGTCGGTCTGCATGTCGGCAATCACGACCTTGCCGCCACAAGCGACCAGCATGCGGGCCGTACCTTCGCCCAGGCCAGAGGCGCCGCCAGTGACGATGAATACCTTGCCTGAAATATTCATGATGGGTTCCTTTATTAGTGAGTTGAGAAAAAGCGGTTGACTGGGGGAGGGCGCAGTCCACCGGATGCAGAAAAAGCGACCAGACCGGTGACCCGCTGGCGTTGACGTTGAGGTTGACGTTAGCTCGATCCGCGCCCGCGATTATGTGCGGCAGAAATAAAAAAGCCCGGCCTGTTGGCAGGGCGGGCTTTTTGCGCGGTGAAGTGCGGAGAGTTGCACGCTGCAAGTGGCGACTTGCAAGCCGCGAGGGCTGCTACCGGGACTACTTGTAGCCGACCCGGTCCAGCATCTGCTGAATCTTCACCTGGTTCTTGCCGATGCTGGAAATCGACACGGCGTCGGGCTTGAAGCCGTCGCCGGCCATCGCCTGCAGCGCCGGATTGTTTATCTTGACGCTGGCTACGGCGGGCCATTCGTTGTTGCCGTTGGCGAAATATTCCTGCGCCGGCACGCTCGCCAGATACTCCATGAAGCGGATCGCATTGGCAGGGTGTTTCGCGTGTCTGGCAACGGCAGCGCCCGCGATGTTTACATGGGTGCCGGTGCCCTGCTGGTCCGGAAAGGCAATGCCGATGCGCTCGGCAATGGCTTTGTCGGCTGGCGCTTCCGAGCGCAGGATGCGCGCGATGTAGTAGGTGTTGGCCAGCGCGATGCCGCATTCGCCGCTGGCCACGCCCTTGATCTGGTCGGTGTCGCCGCCTTTGGGGTCGCGTGCCATGTTGGCTACCAGGCCTGTGAGCCACTGCTCGGTTTTGGCCTCGCCGATGTGTTCCTGCATCGCGCCGAACAGGGACAGGTTGTACGGGTGCGAGCCTGAGCGGGTGCACAGCAGGCCCTTGTTCTTGGGGTCGGCCAGTTTGGCGTAGGTGTCCACATCGGCCGGTTTGACTTTCAGCTTGTCGTACACCACGGCACGAGCGCGCGTGGAAAAACCAAACCAGGTCGTGCCTTCGGGCGTTGCCTGGGCACGCAGCCTTGCCGGGATCGCGGCTTCGAGCGACTTCGATTTGATGGGCTGGAACAAGCCGTCGGCATCGCCTTTCCAGAGCCGGGCCGCATCAACCAGCAAGATCACGTCGGCCTGCGAGGCGCTGCCTTCGGCCCGCAGCCGCGCCAGTATCCCGGCGTCGTCGGCATCGACCCGGTTGATCTTGATGCCGGTCAGTTTGGTGAAGTTGGCGTAGAGCGCCTCATCGGTCTGGTAGTGCCGGGCCGAATAAAGGTTGACCACCGCATCCGGCTGCGCAGGCTGGGCTGCGGCCGGAACGGCCAGCCCCAGCGCGAAAGCAGCCAGGGCGGCGGATGTGCTTCGCAGGGCAAAACGAAAGAGGGGCAGGGGGTGATTGAGCACGTCGAAAACCTCGAAAAATGAATAGGCCCCGACTTTAATGCAAACGCGAATAATTCTCAATTGCTAGAAAAAACCCTGACCGGGTTGGGGTTGGCTGCCGCAGCGGTTTGCAATCCGGCTTGCAATTGCTATCGATTTAGTAGCTGCAAAGGCCCGAATTTTTGTGGTTTCAGGCCGATACGGCAAAAAAAAGCCTGATTT
>JAJAYS010000377.1 GCA_026786065.1 Polaromonas sp. | reverse complement strand
GGTGACCGGCACGGTCGAAAGCCACAGAAGGCCCATCAAGCTGGAAAAAACATACACGCTGGCGGGGCTCAGCGGCGCAGCCAGAAACACCGCAATGACGACCGCACGCGAGAAGTAGATCGTCGCCAGAATCTTGCGCTTGGCGAGCGTTTGCCCGAGTACCCCGGCGGCATAGGTGCCGAACACATTGAACAGCCCGATCAGCGCCAGCGCGTAACCCGCCACCTCGGGCGACAGGCCCTTGTCCTTCAGGTAGCTCGGCATATGGACCGCGATGAAAACCACCTGGAAGCCACACACAAAATAGCCGGCCATCAGCAATTGAAAGCTCGGGTATTTGAAGGCTTCGCCGAGCGCTTGCGCGATCGTCTGGTCGCGTTTGGCATGCACACCGGTTGAGAACGCATGTTCACGCAGGCCGAAGGCCAGCGGTACCACCAGCAGCACCGCCATGCCAAGGATCAGCAGCGCCTGTTGCCAGCCAAAGCTGCTGATCAAAAAGCCTTCGACCGGCACCATGAAAAACTGGCCGAACGAGCCGGCCGCAGCGGCCACGCCCATCGCCCACGAGCGTCGGCTGGCCGGAATGTTGCGGCCAATCACGCCGTAGATCACCGCATAGGTGGTACCGGCCTGCGCCGCCCCGATCAGCACCCCGGCCGTTAGCGTAAAAAGCAGTCCGGTCGGCGCCAGCGCCATGCCGACCAGCCCCAGCGCATACAGCAATGCACCGCCGATCAGCACCCGGAACGCGCCGAAGCGGTCGGCCACCATGCCGGCAAAGATGCCGCACACGCCCCAGGCCAGGTTCTGCACCGCGAGAGCAAACGAGAAGGTCTCGCGGCTCCAGCCCTGGGCCTGCGTGATTGGCAGCAGCCACAGACCGAAGCCGTGGCGAATGCCCATCGACAGCGTGACGATGGCCGCCCCGCACACCAGAATCTGGGCAATGGAAAGTTTGGGTGCAGAAAAAGCGGACATGGCGGCAGGGCGACAAAGAGGGCGAAGCTCCGACTTTAAGCCTTGAGCCGATCCGGCGCCGCACTTGGCCGGCCGTGAGCTTGCGCGAGTCCCGGTCGGGCGGGCTTGGAGAGCTGGTTTTTTGTACAGGTATAGATGCAGGCCGGAATACAATCCCGCCAAATTCTGCTATCCGCCATGCCCGAAAAACCCACCTCAGCAAACCGCTCCTCTTCCGCCGCCGCGCCTTCTGCGTCCGGGTCCGGCTATTCCGAAAGCTCGATTCGCGTGCTCAAGGGCCTGGAGCCGGTCAAGCAGCGCCCCGGCATGTACACCCGCACCGACACGCCGCTGCACATCATCCAGGAGGTGCTCGACAACTCGGCCGACGAAGCACTGGCCGGCTACGGCAAAAAGCTCAGGGTCACGCTGCATGCCGACGGCTCGGTCGCGGTTGACGACGACGGCCGCGGGATTCCGTTCGGCCTGCACCCGGAAGAAAAAGCGCCGGTGGTCGAGCTGGTCTTCACCCGGCTGCATGCGGGCGGAAAGTTCGACAAGGGCAAGGGCGGGGCCTACAGTTTTTCGGGTGGTCTGCATGGGGTCGGCGTCAGCGTCACCAACGCGCTGTCGAAGCGGCTCGAAGTCGCCTCGTACCGCGACGGCAAGGTGGCCCGGCTGGTTTTTTCAGGTGGCGACGTCATCGAGAAATTGAAGATCACGCCGGCCCGCGAAGGCGACCGCAAAAGTGGCACGTCGGTACGTGCCTGGCCCGACGCGAGCTATTTTGAATCCCCGCTGCTGCCCATGCCCGAGCTGACGCACCTTTTGCGCAGCAAGGCGGTGCTGATGCCTGGCGTCACGGTCACTTTGACGGTCGAGAAAACCAAAGAAAGCCAGAGCTGGATTTACAAGGGCGGACTGCGCGACTACCTGATGCAGACCTTAAACGGCGAGCCGGTGATTCCGCTGTTTGAAGGTGAAGGCTTTGCCGATGCCGCCCATGAAAGTTTTGCCGAAGGCGAGGGCGCCAGCTGGTGCGTGGCCTTCACCGAAGACGGCCAGCCGGTGCGCGAAAGCTATGTCAACCTGATTCCGACCAGCGCCGGCGGCACCCACGAGAGCGGACTGCGCGACGGCCTTTTTACCGCGGTAAAAAGCTTCATCGAGCTGCATGCGCTGCTGCCCAAGGGCGTCAAGCTGCTGCCCGAGGACGTGTTTGCGCGTGCCAGCTATGTGCTGTCGGCCAAGGTGCTGGACCCGCAATTTCAGGGGCAAATCAAGGAGCGGCTCAATTCGCGCGATGCGGTACGGCTGGTCTCCAACTTCGTGCGGCCGACGCTGGAGTTGTGGTTGAACCAGCACGTCGATTACGGCAAAAAGCTGGCCGAGCTGACGATACGCGCCGCGCAGTGGCGGCAAAAGGCCGGGCAAAAAGTCGAGAAACGCAAGGGCTCCGGCGTGGCGGTGTTGCCCGGCAAACTGACCGATTGCGAGTCCAGGGATCTGGCGCACAACGAGGTGTTTCTGGTCGAGGGCGACTCGGCCGGCGGCAGCGCCAAGATGGGCCGCGACAAGGAGAGCCAGGCGATTTTGCCGCTTCGTGGCAAGGTTCTGAACACTTGGGAGGTCGAGCGCGACCGGCTGTTTGCCAACAACGAGATTCACGACATCGCGGTGGCCATCGGCGTCGATCCGCACGGCCCGAACGACACGCCCGATATGAGCGGGCTGCGCTACGGCAAGGTCTGCATCCTGAGCGACGCCGATGTCGATGGCTCGCACATCCAGGTGCTGCTGCTGACGCTGTTCTTTCGCCATTTCCCGAAGCTGATCGAGGCCGGCAACCTGTATGTGGCGCGGCCACCGCTGTTTCGGGTCGATGCGCCGGCACGCGGCAAAAAGCCGGCTGCCAAGGTTTATGCGCTCGACGCCGGCGAGCTCACCGCGATTCTCGACAAGCTGCGCAAGGACGGCGTCAAGGAGGGCGCCTGGAGCATCAGCCGCTTCAAGGGCCTGGGCGAGATGAGCGCCGAGCAGCTGTGGGAAACCACGCTGAACCCCGACACCCGCCGCCTGCTGCCGGTGCAGCTCGGCAACCAGGATTTTCTGCAGACCGAAAGCCTGATCACCAAGCTGATGGGCAAGGGCGAGGCTGCGGCGCGGCGCGAGCTGATGGAGCTGCACGGCGACGCGGTGGAAATCGACGTCTGATGCCGCAAAGCCCGCAACGCCCGCAGGCGGCGTCGGCTGCGGCAGAGCGCCCTTACCGAAGCCGAAGCCGCAGCCGCCGCCGCACCGGCTGAGCCTGCCCCCGCGCCACCCGGCAGCGCTCCGAATTCAACCCCGACGTTCGCGTCATTCAGCGAAGTTCTCATCACGCCATGAACGATCTTTTCACCCCCGAACCGTTGGCCCCTGGCCCCGAGTCGCCGGACGCCGATTCACTGGCTGCCTACGCCCAGCGCGCCTACCTTGAATACGCGCTGTCGGTCGTCAAAGGCCGCGCGCTGCCCGATGTCTGCGACGGCCAGAAGCCGGTGCAACGCCGCATCCTCTACAGCATGGCGCGCATGGGCCTGGGTTTCGGCGGAGCCAATGGCCAGACCGGGGCCAGGCCGGTCAAAAGTGCCCGCGTTGTCGGCGATGTGCTGGGCCGCTTTCACCCGCACGGCGACCAGGCGGCCTACGACGCGCTGGTGCGCATGGCGCAAAACTTTTCGCAGCGCTATCCGCTGATCGACGGTCAGGGAAATTTTGGCTCGCGCGACGGCGACGGCGCTGCGGCCATGCGCTACACCGAGGCGCGCCTTAGCCGCATCACCAGCCTGCTGATCGACGAGATCGACGAAGGCACGGTCGAGTTCATTCCAAACTACGACGGCTCAACCGAAGAGCCCAGGCAGTTGCCGGCGCGGCTACCGTTCACGCTGCTCAATGGAGCCAGCGGTATCGCGGTCGGTCTGGCGACTGAAATCCCGAGTCACAACCTGCGGGAGATCGCCGACGCCTGCGTCGCCCTCGTTAAGGCGCCGCAGCTCGGCGACGAAGCGCTGTACGCGCTGGTCACCGGCCCCGACTACCCCGGCGGCGGGCAGATCATCTCCAGCACCGCCGAGATTGCTGCCGCTTACGGCACCGGCCGCGGCTCGCTGAAGGTGCGGGCACGCTGGAAGATCGAAGACCTGGCGCGCGGCCAGTGGCAGCTCGTGGTGCAGGAGTTGCCGCCCGGCGTCAGTACCCAGCGGGTGCTTGAAGAAATCGAAGAGCTGACCAACCCGAAGGTGCGCGCCGGCAAGAAAGCGTTGAGCCAGGAGCAGGTGCAGCTCAAGCAGAGTGTGCTGGCGGTGCTTGACGTGGTGCGCGACGAGTCGAGCAAAGACGCCGCCGTGCGGCTGGTGTTTGAACCCAAGACCAGCCGCATCGCGCAGGCCGAACTGATCAACACGCTGCTGGCGCACACCAGCCTGGAAAGCTCGTCGCCGATCAACCTGACGATGGTCGGGCTGGACGGCAAGCCGACGCAGAAGTCGCTGCGGCAGATGCTGGTCGAGTGGATCGAATTTCGCCAGACCACGGTGCAGCGGCGCTCGCAGCACCGGCTCGACCAGGTGCTGGGCCGCATCCACATCCTTGAAGGGCGGCAGCTGGTGCTGCTCAACATCGACGAAGTGATCGCCATCATTCGCGGGGCCGATGAGCCCAAGCCGGCACTGATGGCCCGCTTTGGCTTGAGCGACCGGCAGGCCGACGACATCCTGGACATCCGGCTGCGCCAGCTGGCACGGTTAGAGGCCATCAAGATCGAGCAGGAGCTGAAAAGCCTGCGCGAAGAGCAGGGCAGACTGCAAGAAATTCTCGGCAGCCCGGCGGCGCTGCGACGCCTGCTGATCAAGGAAATCGAGCAGGATGCAAAGCAGTTTGCCGACCCGAGGCGCACGCTGATCCTCGCCGACAAAAGAGTCGTGCTCGAAGTCAGGGTTGTCGATGAGCCGGTCACGGTGGTCGTCAGCAGCAAAGGCTGGGTGCGGGCACGCGGCGGCCACGGGCACGATGCGGCCGGCTTCGCCTTCAAGGCCGGCGACGGGCTGTATGCCGCGTTTGAGTGCCGCAGCGTCGATACGCTGCTGGCCTTCGGCTCGCGCGGCCGCATCTACTCGGTGCCGGTCGCGGCACTGCCCGGCGCGCGCGGCGACGGCCAGCCGGTGACGACGCTGATCGATCTCGAATCGGCCACGCAACTGCAGCATTACTTTGCCGGCCCGCCCAATGCGACCCTGCTGCTCAGCGGCAGCGGCGGCTACGGCTTCATCGCCAGTATCGAGAACATGACCTCGCGCAACAGGTCCGGCAAGTCCTTCGTGAGCTTGGGCGAAGGCGAAACGCTGTGTCGGCCGTCACACGTGTCCGGCTCGTCGGGTGCCACACCGTTGGCTGCGGCCACACACGTTGCCTGCGCCTCGACCGGCGGCCGCATTCTGACCTTCGAGATGACTGAACTGAAAACCCAGCCCGCAGGCGGGCGTGGCTTGGTACTGATCGATCTGGACGCCAAAGACACTTTGGCCGGTGCGGCGGCCTATACCCGCAGTGTGAGAATCGAAGGCACTGGCCGGGGCGGCAAAGCGCGCGAAGAAACACTGGAGATTCGCAGTTTGAACAACGCGCGCGGTGCCAGGGCGCGCAAGGGCAAGGCGGCGGATTTGGGGTTCAAGCCGGGGGCGATTCTGCGTGGGGAGTAAATCCCGATGGTGGCGGGTTCCGACGATTGCGGCAGAGGGTAGAACGACAACATAAATGGCGGCTACCGTGTCGACTCAGACTTCCTGCCCTGCAAGGACCTCGTACCGATAAAAAGCATCAATCTCGCCGGGAAGCTTGCCGTTTTCACCGGGCACTTCCAGCCAAGAACGGTCGGCCAGTTCAATGGCCACGATCCTCTGGTTGGCAAAGTCAGGGGGCTATTCGTTTGGGACGAGCACGATGCAAACGGACGACTTCTTCCTGGTATTAAGGGGGAGCATTGCCATACAACCCGGCAAGCAGGACGCGGATGCGGTGGACGCAGGCGGTGCGGTCTTCCTTAAGGCCTCCGCGCAAGCGGTCTACGTGAGCTTCGCGTTAGACCTTAAGCCTCACATTCGCGTCCCCTCAGCGACCCTGTTAGTACCCCGGCCGCCTGCGCTGATGCGCAATGCAAAAACGGTTACTTGCTGCTCCGTGCCCTCCTACATGATGGTGAACGGGAAAGGCTTGAGGTAGAAGCGTCGAATCCCGTTGTCGTCTTAGGGCCAAACGCCGGCCGTAGAGGCCAAACCGTCGATGGCGTCAAACGGCTCGCTGCGGAAGGCGTCCGCAGCTACCGGGCTTCGGTCGAAACACCAGAGGAATGCTTCACGGGCTTCTGCCTCCCCTTCGGGCAGTAATTCGATCTTGAGGGACCTCAAAGGAAGCCGAGTCGCTGGCAAACTTCAGTCCAGGAAGCTGCCTGCATTCGGCCAGCGCCCAACTCTGTGCGGCGCCGGTTCACCTCCGCGCGCCATCCCCAGGAGATCGTCGCCTCATCGGCTGTCTCAAACCCATCGGGAAGGGCAACTGCCAAATCGGAGCGCTCCTCGACCGGAAGGCCAAGGACCGCGTCCAGAAGGTGGTTTATGTGAGCGTTCGTAAATGGCAGCCCGGCATCGCAGCTTTCGTGGCGGAACGGGTCGATGGATAACAGGTCAATCGACGCGGCCACACGACGGCTACGACCTCGGTGCGCCAGCGTTTGCCGGTCATTTTTCCGACAGACGGCCACGCTCAACCGTGCTGGTAAGTCGAAACCGTCAAAGAAAGCGAAGTCCTGACCGCTTTGACCCGCCCAATTCCGACATGTGGCCCGAAGATCATCGAAGAGAATAGAGGCTCACGGTTTTACCTGTCACAACCCGATGCGGGCGCTTTTTAATAGACCCGCGCCAGCCCGGCTATTCAACAATGACTCTTCAAGCTCTCCTTCAAACCGGTGCCGACGACGCCATCGCCATTGCAGCCCCGGGCCGCGCGCCGCTCGACTATCGCGGGCTGCGTGCCCTGGTCGCCGCCACGACCGCGTCGCTCAATGCGGCGGGCATCGGCCGCAACGACCGGGTTGCGATCGTGCTGCCCAACGGGCCCGAGATGGCGACGTGTTTTGTGGCCTGCGCCTGTGCGGTCGGCAGCGCACCGCTGAACCCGGCCTACCGCGCGGACGAATTCGAGTTTTACCTGGACGATCTTCAGGCCAAAGCGCTGATCGTCGAGCAGGGCAGCCAGTCGCCGGCGGTGGAGGCCGCGCGCAAGCTGGGGGTGCAGGTCATCGAGTTGGTGGTCGCAGACGGTGCCGCAGCCGGGCAGTTCACTTTCAGCGATCTTCCTGCCGCGCCCTGCGGCAGCGGCGGGCCGGCCCAGGCCGAAGACGTGGCGATGGTGCTGCACACCTCGGGCACGACCTCCAAACCCAAGCGGGTGCCGCTCTCTGGCGGCAACCTGGTCGCATCGGCCGGGCAGATCGCGGCCACGCTGCAATTCACGCCGCAGGACATCGGCCTGAACATCATGCCGCTATTCCACATTCACGGGCTGCTGGCCGGCCTGCTGGCGCCGCTGTCGGCGGGCTCGCAGGTGTTCTGCACACCGGGCTTCAATGCGCTGCGATTCTTCAAGTGGATGGACGAAGCGCGCCCGAGCTGGTACACGGCCGTGCCGACGATGCATCTTGCGATCGCCAGCCGCGGCAAGCACAACGCCGACGTGCTGGCGCGGCATCCGCTGCGTTTCGTCCGCTCGTCATCGGCAGCGATGCCGCCGCAGCTCATCGGGCAGATTGAGACGATGTTCAAGGCGCCGCTGATCGAGTCCTATGGCATGACCGAAGCGGCGCACCAGATGGCCTCGAACCCGCTGCCGCCGCTGGAGCGCAAACGCGGCTCGGTCGGGCGCGCGGGTGGCCCTGAAATTGGAATTCGCGGCGAAGACGGCGGGTTGCTGGGGGCGGGCGAGGTGGGCGAGGTCGTGATCCGCGGGCCGAGCGTCACTGCAGGCTACGAGAACAACCCGAAAGCCAATGCCGAAGCCTTCATCGATGGCTGGTTCCGCACCGGGGACCAGGGCATGCTCGATGCTGAAGGCTATCTGAGCATCACCGGCCGGCTCAAGGAAATCATCAACCGGGGCGGCGAGAAGGTGAGCCCGCGCGAGATCGACGAGATCATGCTCGACCATATGTCGGTTGCTCAGGTGATCGTGTTCGGCGCGCCGCACAAGCGGCTCGGCGAAGAGGTGGCCGCGATGGTGGTTCTGCACGATGGCCACGACTGCAGCGAGCGCGAGCTGCAGCAGTTTGTCGCCCGGCGGGTGGCCGCCTACAAGGTGCCGAAGAAAATTCTGTTCGTCGATGAACTGCCCAAGGGCGCCACCGGAAAATTGCAGCGAATCGGGCTCGCGCAGCGCATCGGCCTGGGCTTTGGTTCCTACGTGGCGGGGGAGTTGTAGGTCATGAAGTACGCAATCGTCGGCGCCGGCGCCATCGGCGGCTACCTCGGCGCGAAGCTGGCGCTGGCAGGCGAACAGGTCACGTTCATAGCCCGCAACAAGAATCTGGCAGACATCAATTAGCAAGGTTTTCGCCTGCTGCTGCCGGACGGCAGCACGCAGCACACGAGCACGGTGCGCGCGGTACAAGACCCGGCCGAGGCCGGTCCGCAGGACGTGGTGCTGCTGACCACCAAGGCGCATCAGGTGCGTGATTTGCTGCCGGGGCTGCGCAAACTGTTCGGGCCCGAGACGATGGTGGTGACGATGATCAACGGCGTGCCGTGGTGGTACTTCCAGCGGCTTGGCGGCGCATTGGATGGCCGCACGCTGGAGAGTGTGGACCCCGGCGGAGCTTTGGCCGCAGGCATCGAGGTCGAGCGGATCATCGGCAGCATCGTCTATCCGGCGGCCGAACTGGTCGAGCCGGGCGTGGTCAGGCTGGTCGAAGGCAATCGTTTCACGCTGGGCGAGCTGGACGGCCAGCGCACGCCGCGCATCGAGGCATTAGCCAAGTCGCTGATGGCGGCCGGCTTCAAGGCGCCGGTGTCGCGCGACATCCGCAGCGAGCTCTGGGTCAAGCTGTGGGGCAACCTGAGCTTTAACCCGATCAGTGCGCTGACGCACGCCACGCTCGAAGACATCTGCCGCTTCCCGCCCAGCCGGGACCTGGCTGCCCGCATGATGACCGAGGCGAAGGCCGTCGGCGAAAAGCTCGGCGTCGAGTTCAAGGTTTCACTCGATCAGCGCATTGCCGGTGCCGAAAGCGTCGGCGCGCACAAGACCTCGATGCTGCAGGACGTCGAGCACGGCCGCGCGCTGGAGCTGGAAGCGTTGGTGGGCAGCGTGGTCGAGCTGGCGCGCATCACCGACACGCCGACACCGACGATCGACGCGGTTTACGCGACGGCAGCGCTTTTGACCAGGACGCTGAGCCTTCGGGGTGGACGGCTCGAAGTGCAGCCGGCCTGACCGCTGGCGACCGGTCCGCCTCAGCCGTAGCGGTTGGCGAGGACCCCCAGCCCGTCGATCTCGACCTCGATCTCGCTGCCCGGCCGCATCGGCAGGGCACCGACCGAGGTGCCGCAGAGCACCACGTCGCCTGGCTCCAGCGTCATGTCGTGCGACAGTCGCGACAGCAGGTCGGCGGGCTCGAAGATCATGTCGGCCAGCGGGTAGTTCTGCCGCTCGCGGCCGTTGACCCGCGTACGCACCGAGGCTGCGGTCCAGTCAAATTCGGTGTCGATCCACGGGCCGATGACGCCAAAGGTGTCGAAACTCTTGGCGCGCGACCATTGCGCAAAGCTCGGATCCCGGGCGATCAGCTCCATCGCGGTGACGTCGTTGGCAATCGTGCAGCCGAGCAGATGCGCCCGCACGTCGGCCGGTGCCACTGCGCGCATCGTGCGCCCGACAACGAGTGCCAACTCGCCTTCGTAGAAAACTGCGCCGTCATAGCTCGTCGGTTTGATCACCGGCTGCCGGTGCGCAGCCAGGCTGCTGGGCGCGCGAAGTGCATACAGCGGTTCGGCGGGAACGGTCTGCTGCTGTTTGGCGGCGAGCGCGTGAAAGTTCTTCCACAGCGCAATGACCTTCGATGGCTGCACCGGCGGCAGCCAGGCTATCGAATCAAGGGCGACCGCATCGCCCTGGTCACGCCAGGCGCCGAACGGCGAGCCCTCGACAGGTTGAACCCGATCACCGTTGACGTGAGCATGTAGGGGGCGACCGTCGAGGTCGCGAAATCGAATCCATCGCATCGTCTGATGTTACCCGGCAGGGGAGTCAGATCGCCTGTTGGGATGGCTTTCAGGCCAGCTCGGCGATCAGCTCGATCTCGACACACGCCCCCATCGGAATCTGCGCCACGCCAAACGCGCTGCGCGCATGCTTGCCGGCCTCGCCGAAGACCTCGCCGAACAACTCGCTCGCGCCGTTTGTGACCAGATGCTGCTCGGTGAAGTCGGCAGTCGAGTTGACCAGGCTCATGACCTTGACGATGCGCTTGACGTTTTGCAGGTCACCGGCGGCGGTCTGCAGCGTGCCCATCAGGTCGATGGCGATGGCGCGGGCGGCGCGCTGGCCTTCTTCGGTGGTCATGTTCTTGCCTAGTTGGCCGACCCATGGCTTGCCGTCTTTTTTGGCAATGTGGCCGCTGATGAAAACCAGCTTGCCGGTTTGCACGAAGGGCACGTAAGCGGCTGAAGGCGTGGAGACCGGGGGCAGCGTGATGTTCAGCGATCGGAGTTTTTCGGCGATGGGGCTCATGGTGGGTCCTGTCAGGGTGGGTGAAAAAAAGCGCTACAGCGGGAAATTCTTAAGAAAAAAAAGCTTAGAGACCATATTTTACGGGCGTTATCAGCTATCGAAAGCATAGCGACTGCCTGGCTCGAGCGGGTGGCTGGCCTGCCGCTGTGCTCAGCCGGTGAGCTGGAAATCCTCCATTGGCTCGACCGTCACCGAGACGTCGAGCAGATGGCGGGCGCCGCCGCGCAGCACGCCGCGCAGCGGCGACACGTCGAGGAAGTCGCGGCCGATGGCGAGGGTCACGTAGTCTTCGGCGGGGCAGCGCCGGTTGGTCGGGTCGAAGTCGAACCAGCGGCCGATGCCGGCGTCGGCGCCAGGCAAATAAACCGAAGCCCAGGCGTGCGAGGCGTCGCTGCCGATCAGCCGTGGCTGGCCCGGTGGCGGCTGGGTCAGCAGATAACCGCTGACGTAGCGCGCCGGCACGCCCATCGCCCTGCAGCAGGCAACCATGATGTGCGCGAAGTCCTGGCACACGCCTTTGCCCTGGCGCAGCGCGTCGAGCGCGGGGGTGCCGACTTCGGTGCTGTCGGGCTCGTAGCGCACCGCGTCGTGAATGCGCTGCATCAGGCAGCGCGCGGCCTGCAGCAGTGGGCGGCCGGCAGTGAAGCTCGGCAGGGCAAAGGCGGCAAAGGCGTCGTCGCGCGGCACGTAGGGCGACGCGAACAAAAATTCCGAGGCGCGGTCGTAGCGGCCACCGGCGCGGTAGCGCAGCCGTTCGCGTACCACGTCCCACGCCAGGTCGGCCGGCAGGCCGGCGTCCGCGGCTGAGCCTGAGCCTGCTCCGCGAGAGTGCGGCGAGGCGTTGACGCGGACTATGGCTTCGGCCGTGACTTCAAGCGTGTCGTGCGGCGTCTGCATCGTCACGAAGGTGCGGCTGTTGCCGAAGCTGTCGATCAGCTCGTGGCGCGTGGCCGGTAGCGGGGCTATGGTCAATGCATAGCGTTTGAGCTGCTGCACGGCGTTGTCGAGCGGCCGCAGCATCAGCACATGGTGCGCGGTCTCGACCTCGGGCGTGTAGCGGTAGCGCGTTTCGTGAACCACCCGCAGCAGCATCGCTCAGGCTCCCACGGTGTGGCTTTGGCTGTCGGTGGCCGAATGGCTGAAATAGCGCCGGCCGACGGTGTTCGACAAATCGGCTGCGGCCTGCGCCAGTTGCGCGAAGGCGTGCGCGCTGCGATGCGGTTCGTCTGGAGCCGCGGCCGCCGACTCGGCCGCGCTCCAGAAGTCGCCGATGCGCCAGTCGCCTGGGTCGGGCAGGTTGACCGCCAGATCGGGCAGGTCGGCGCCGGCCCGGGCGCGTAGCCGGTCCAGCCGCCCGCGCAGGCTGCTGATGACGCAGGCCAGCGAACGCGGATTCTCCGGGTCCAGCACCAGCAGGTCGAGCAGCGCTGGCACATCGCGCCGCTGCTGGTATTGCGCATGGAAGGTGATGGTGCTGTCGGCCAGCGTCAGCAGCGCAGCAAAGCCGCCGGCTTCGTGCACCGCGCCGGTCGCAAAGGCGTGCGCCAGAGAAGTCGAAAGCGTGCCGAGCCGCTCGATCAGCCGGCCAATGCTGAGCAGGCGCCAGCCGTCGTCGCGGGT
>JAJAYS010000376.1 GCA_026786065.1 Polaromonas sp. | reverse complement strand
ATTCTGGGCTTCAGCAACGGCTCGCAACTGGTAATGACCGCAATGGGTGGCACGGCGGGCGTGTTCTTCGTGATGGCCACGCTGGCCAGCGTCATCAAGCGTGACATCTCCGGCATGGGCAAGTGGCTCTTCGTCGGCGCGCTGGTGGTGATGGTTGGCGCGATCATCAATGTCTTCGTGGGTTCGACCGCCGGCATGATGGCGATTTCGGTTGCTGTGATCGGCATCTTCAGCGCCTACATGCTGTATGACCTGAAGCAAATTCTGGACGGCGGTGAGACCAACTACATCAGCGCTACGCTGGCTTTGTACCTGGACTTGTTCAACGTGTTTCAGGGCTTGCTGGCCCTGCTCGGCTTGGGCGGCGAGCGCGAATAATCCAGTCAACAGCATTTTAAAAAAAGGGCCTTCGGGTCCTTTTTGTTTGCCCGCTCAAAATCACCAATAACCAATCCTGCATAACCGCCCGGATTCGCCAAAACTCGCTCACATTCGCGCAGATTCGCTCAGATTCGCTCGAACACGGCCATGCTTTCGACGTGCGCTGTGTGCGGGAACATGTTGACCACGCCCGCTGCGGTGCAGCGGTAGCCGCCGCTCGCCACCAGCAGCCCGGCATCGCGCGCCAGGGTTGCGGGGTTGCAACTGACGTACACAATGCGCTGCGGCGGCTGCCATGTGCCAAGGCTCAAGCTTTGCTGCTGGTCTTCGTCGTCGCAGGGCACGCCAGTGAGGATCTGCTGGTGCAACGCGGCCAGCGCCTTGAACAGCTCGAAGGCACCTTCGCGCGGTGGATCGACCAGCCATTTTTCGGCGGCGCCGTCGCGCACCAGCAACGATGGCGTCATGGAGAAAAGATCTCTCGCTACAAATTTTGTAGCTGCTAGCGCCGGTCTTATGGTGCTTGCAGGCTGGTTTTTCTCAAAATTTGCAGTGGCACGCGCAATCAGCACCGCGCTGCCCTCAATCCCCAGCACCGACACCGCCTGGGTCGCCAGGGGCAAAGTGAAGTTGCCCAGCCCGCAGAACCAGTCGATCACGCGCTCATGAGCCTGGACCTGCAGCAAGCGCAGCGCCCGCGACACCAACACCTGGTTGATCTGCGGGTTGACCTGAGTGAAGTCGGTCGGTCTGAAGGGCATGACGATGCCGAATTCGCTCAGCGCGTAGCCGAGCTCGGGCACCGCTTCGTCTAGCAGCGCCACGGTCTCCAGCCCGCCTGGTTGCAGCCACCACTGCACCCCGGCATGGGCCAGGGCAAAGGCCCGCAGCCGATCCAGGTCGCTGCGGGACAGAGGGCTGAGGTGCCGCAGCACCAGCGCGGTCACGGCGTCGCCGCATGCGACCTCGATCTGCGCAATGGTTTCCCTGGCGTCCATGGCGCCTATGAGTGCCCGCAAGGGGATCAGCATGGCGCTGACGTGCGGCGGCAGCACAGGGCATTCGCGCATGTCGGCCACGTAGCTGCTTTTGCGCTCGTGGAAGCCAACCAGCACCTCGCCCTTCTTGCGCACGTAGCGCACCGACAGCCGCGCGCGGTAGCGGTAGCCCCAAGCAGGGCCTTCGACAGGCCTCAGCAAGGTTTCGGGTGTGATTTTTCCGATGTGCTGCAACGCGTCTTCAAGCACACGCTGCTTGACCGCGACCTGCGCAGCAGGGTGCAGATGCTGCATCTTGCACCCGCCGCAGGCGCCGGTGTGCATGCCGAAGTGCGGGCACAACGGCTGCACACGCTGCGCGGACTCACGGAAGACCGTCATCAGCGTGGCTTTCTCGAAGCTCGGTTTTTTGCGGAAAACGCTGGCACTTACCTGCTCGAAAGGCAGCGCGCCTTCGACGAAAACGACCTTGCCGTCGGGCCGGTGCGCAATACCCTGGGCTTCGATGTCCAGCGATTCGATCTCCAGCAGGTCGGGCGGGTAGGCGTTTTCCGCCGCGTCGGGTGGGGTCTTCTTGCAGGAGTCGGTCATGGCCGATTGTCTCAGGCTGATCCCGCTGATCGCTGCACCAGTTCCTCGCGGCGCGCCCCGACTTTGGCCGGGTCGGATTGCTGCGATGTGCTGCCCTGTGCGGCGCAGCTTGCGGCAACCCGGCGCCTTGGCAGGCAGGTAAAAAAACGCTTTTAAGGAAGGCTGCGCGGCGGCAGATAGCGTGCCGGATCAACCGGTTTTCCCTGTCGGCGAATCTCGAAATGCAGCTTCACGCTGTCGGCGTCGCTTTCGCCCATTTCGGCAATTTTTTGGCCTCTTTTAACGTTCTGGTCTTCCTTGACCATCAGCGAACGGTTATGTGCATAGGCGGTCAGAAAGGTGTTGTTGTGCTTGAGGATGACCAGATTGCCGTAGCCGCGCAGGCCAGCGCCGGCATAGACCACCCGGCCGTCGGCCGACGCGACCACCGGGTCGCCAGCCTTACCCGCAATGTCCAGTCCTTTGTTCTTGGCCTCGTCGAAGGCGGCCAACAGCGACCCTTGGGCCGGCCAGATCCAGACGACGTTCTCGTCGCCGGTCAGCGCCGGTGGCGGGCTGGCGGCGATGGTCGGCGCTGCCGGCAAAGGCGCCGGCACGGTGATGGGCGGAGTCACCGTCATGGGCGCAGCCGCCACCGGCGCAGAGGCCGCACGCAAAGCCGCACCGGACGCCGCGGCCAGTGGGGCACCCGCAACCACCGCACTCGGTGCAACTGGCCGCGTCACGACGGCCGTGGCGTCGGTGCCTGGCGCGACCACCCGCAATACCTGGCCGACCTCGATCACATTTGGATTTTCCAGGCTGTTCCAGCGCACGATGTCGCGCCAGTTTTGTCCATTGTCCAGCCCGATGCGGATCATGGTGTCACCGGGCTTCACGGTGTAGTAGCCGGGCTTGCCGGCGTTCTCCCGGCCAGGCAATTGCTTCAGGTCTGGGGTCTCAACCTCAGTTGCCACGGAAGCAGTCACTGGCTGGGTGCGTGCAGCACTCCCGCGGTCCTCGACTGGAATCCTGCGAGGCGAGGGCGTAGAACAGGCAGCTAGCAGCGCAAGGGCAGCCATTGCCAATGCCGCACTAAAACCAGACTGCCTGGCGAGAGTCGGCTGCGTCGCTTCACGCGCTGCCTTGGCTGCGGCACGGTCCAATGTCGCGGTGACCCCAACGCTTGCAGTGAATGTCATTTGGTCTTTCGTCTCGGCGGGCCGCCGAAAGTGCGGCAGTGTGCGGCATGCAGCGCGCCCGTCAGGTGTCTTGTTGCAAGACTTTCGCAGTGTTGCAGCGTTTAGCTCAAACCTGATTTTAATGGGACAAACGACACCGCTTCAAGCACGGTTTTTTTCAGACCACCGGGAGATTTCTCGATCAAAACCAGCGCCTGCCCACCAGCCGGCGTCAGGACTGGCGCCACCAGTCGGCCGCCGACTGCAAGCTGGTCGGTCCAGGCGCTAGGCACGGACTGTCCGCCAGCTGCTGCGATGATGCCGGCGTAAGGCGCGCCGCGCGGGTAACCGGCCGTACCGTCGCCGTACAGCAGGTGCACATTGGGCAGACGCAGGAACCGGAGGTTTTCAATGGCTCGCTGGTGCAGTCCGCGCAAGCGCTCCATCGAATACACCTCACTCGCCAAGTGGCTGAGAACAGCCGCCTGATAACCGCACCCAGTTCCGATCTCAAGCACCCGCCCCAGCTTGCAGGGCGTGTCGCCGCGCAGCAGCTCGAGCATGCGCGCAACGACATTCGGCTTGGAGATAGTCTGACTCAAGCCTATGGGCAAGCTGGTGTCTTCGTAGGCCTGGCCCGCCAGCGCGGTATCCACGAAGCAGTGACGCTCAATGTGCCCCATCGCGGCCAGCACCCACTTATCTGTCACGCCCTGGCCCGCCAGTTTCTCGACCATGCGTGCGCGTACTGCACGGGTGTCGTAGCCTGCAGCAGCCGGTCTGTGCCGCGTCAGCGGTGCGGGTACCGCTGATTTTTTCAAGCCGTTTTGGCCTGCAGACCCGTCATTTACGGCGTTGGCAGCTATTTTATTAATAGCAACAGTCGGGTTCATGACGGCAGGCAGACGCAGCGGAAAAGCCGGTCGCTCCGGTGCAGGGGGCGCCGGCGTGGCGGGCGAGCCATGCGGATGCTTGGTAGCCGGTCCGACCCTGGTTCTCTGCGCGGTCATGTCGCCTGGGCCAGCTTGTCGGCTACTCTCGCCCAATGCGACAGGCGCGCGTGATCGGTCAAGTCCACCTGTAGCGGCGTGATCGACACATACTTCTGACTGGTCGCGTAAAAGTCTGTGCCCTCGCCCGCCTCTTTGGCCGGACCGGCGCTACCGATCCAGTACATGGTTTCGCCACGCGGGCTGGTTTGCTCTATCACCCGCTCGGCGGCGTGCCGTCGTCCCAGACGCGCGACCTTCACACCCTTAATTTGATCGTCCGGCAAATTCGGAATGTTGACGTTGAGCAGCCAGGGCAGCTGCGTTGGCGTTGCACCTTCGGCGACCGCCTCCAGAGTCGGTGCGAGCTGAAGCACCAGTTCACGGGCACGCGAGGCCGCGACATCGACGTGCGCCCAGCCTTTTTCGGTTTGAGAGAACGCAATGGCGGGAATGCCAAAAAGATAGGCCTCCATTGCCGCGCCGACGGTGCCGGAATAAATGGTGTCGTCCCCCATGTTTGCGCCGTTGTTTATGCCAGAGACAACCAGATCAGGCCGGTAGCCGAGCAAGCCAGTGAGCGCGATATGCATGCAGTCCGCCGGGGTGCCGTTGATGTACCGAAACCCATTGGCGGCGGTCTGAAGGTACATCGGCGAATGCAGCGTCAGTGCGTTCGACTTCGCACTGTTGTTGTGTTCGGGTGCGACGACCTCTACCTCGGCCACGCCCTTCAACGCCTCATAGAGGGCCACGATACCGGTCGCCTGGTATCCGTCATCGTTGCAAATGAGTATCTTCATCAGGCAATTCTACGGTGGGCCTCCGACGCGATCCCCCGGAACAACCGCGAAACCACCATGAGCCTTTGCCTATGATGAACGCACACAACGGTGTTCCAACCGGAACTTTTAACGCTATTTCTTCAACCATGTTTATGGAGGCACAGCATGCAAGCCTGGATTTGCGAGAACCCCACCGGCGTTGACGCGCTGACGTGGCAACAAAGTGATACCCCGCAGCCCAAAGCCGGTGAGGTGCTGATTGCGATTGAAGCCGCGTCGTTAAACTTTCCTGATCTGCTGATCGTGCAAAACAAATACCAGATCAAGCCGCCCCTGCCTTTTGTGCCGGGCTCCGAGTTTGCTGGCACGGTGCAGGCCGTCGGCGACGGTGTGACCCATTTGAGGGTAGGCCAGGCCGTGGCCTGCCTGTCGGGCACCGGCGGCTTCGCGACGCACGCGGTTGCCTCCGCAGCCCTGTGCCTGCCCTTGCCCGCAGGATTTGGCACGGTCGATGCGGCGGCGTTCATCATGACTTACGCCACATCCTGGCACGCATTGATCGATCGCGCGCAGCTCAAGGCCGGCGAGACTGTGCTTGTGCTGGGCGCAGCCGGT